>NZ_JBFUJE010000048.1:0-16573 GCF_056401535.1 Luteibacter sp. P4_E6
CATTTGATGCCGCTGCGACCTTGTAATGCGAAGTCCCTTGTGGGCTTCTCGATACTCTCCGCAGTGGGCAATGAGGCGGGGGGCCACTCTACAATCGAAGTCAGAATCACTCTGCTTCCAGGAGCCGGCGGCCTCCCCGGGATCTCACTTGCTGCACCTCCCAACGGAAGGCATCCCTAAGATACAAGGAGCCGCTTCAGCGGCGAACCCTCAGCGGTGATATTGCGAATGAGGGTTTGCGTTTCATCGTGGGAGCTGTTCAACCGCTCGCCCAATCACCTCAATGCCTCGTTCGCAAGCGCGACAATCCGAAGGTTCGCCGCTGGAACCTACGCCTGCGCAGCGAGCGATCCGCAAAAAAAAGAGGCCGCCGATTGGGAATCGGCGGCCTATCTGGGGAGACTCGTTATGCCCGGGAGTTGAGCCGTCACCGGCTCGGGCACTTATTATTGGTATTCGGGTAGTTCGTGGTCAGCGTTGAACACGGTCGCTATCAGAAGTCGTAGTTGATGCCAAAGCGGACATAACGCGGCTGGCTGAAGTACGTGACCTTGTCGTAGTTGATATTGGGCGTGGTCGAGCTGCCGGCAATCACGTACGTGGCAGTCGGGACGGATTCGCCCAATGCGTTATAGACCATCACATTGAAGCCAAGTTTCTGGTTTGCCCACATCGGACGATATTCCGCCGAGAGCGAAACAATGTGCTGCCAGGGCTGGCGACCGGCGGCACCCGGTGAAGACGGAAGACCGTCACAGTAGTGGTAGTAGCTGCCGTACCCCACCGGATTGCTTTCATCCGCACCGTAGTAACCCAGGCAGGTCTTCGGCGTGCCAGACATGATCGCGATGTTCGCCGACAGCATCCACTCCTTCGCCGCTTGCCACGAGCCGTAGATCTTGAGTTGGTGCTTGCGGTCGTTGGAGAGCAGGCCGTTGGAATTCTCCATCAGTTTGCCGAAGTCCCAGTCCACCGTCGCAGACACGTCGGTCTGGTCGATATCCGAGCGAACCTGGCCTTCCGTGTCGCCGTAGCTACGCGAGAAGACATAGTCCACCTTGGCCTGCCACGTGCCGTCGAATGGATGCTCGAGGAACGTTTCCAGCCCGTAGTAGCTGCGCTTTGCCTTTGGCATGCCGAAATCGTCCGCCGACACGCTGACGCTGTTGTAACCGCCGGCACCATCCGGGATACGGTAGGTGTTGCTTCGACCCGGGTTCGACAGATAGCAACCATTGAGTTGGCTGGCATCGACGGCGTAGCCGAGCGAGTTCGCCTTGGCGGTGATCGTGTCGGTGTCACAGATATCGTCGAGGATATTGCGCAGCTTACGTACCTGCGCCTTCATGCCCCAGACGTAATCCGGGTTGATCTGCTGCGTAAAGCCCAGCAGATACTCATCCTGGTATTCCGACTGGATGTTGCTGGCGGCGACGGTCTTCGCATCCGGCGACTGGCCGTACTCGTTGTTCGCCGACACCGCGCCACCCGTCGCCGAGGCAAGCTGGGTCAGGCCGGTCGGATTGCCGTTACCGTCGATACCTGTATAGGTGTAGTACTCGTTCGTGTACAGCGAGCCAGCAGCGGCGCGAAGGGCAACCGAAGCAGGCATGGCGAGGTAGTAACGACCGGCATTGCCGTAGACCTTGAGGGTGGAGTCGCCGTTCACGTCCCAGCTGAAGCCGAGTCGCGGAGCCCACTGCGGCTTGGTCATGCGCAGGAAAGCATCTCCGTTCGGGTTGTAATTGGTGAACTGGTCATTGCGCAGGCCGATCTTCACCAGCCAGCGATCATCCACCTGCCAGCTGTCTTCGATGTACTGCGCGCGCTGCTTCACGCGAACCGAGGCGGCGGTATCGTAGAGATACTTCGAGACGTAATAGCCGTCTTCTCCGCCGGCACCGGTATTGGGCGCGGCCACGTAGGGGCTGTCGCTGATCGCGGTGCCCGGGTCGCCGGAACCGTAGTCCCAGGCCGTGGCCGTCTGACCATCGTCGATGTCGTGCGAGTTCAGATTGTCGATACCACCGGTGATCGTGTGGTCGCCGATCTTCCACGAAAGATCGATGCGCAGATTATTCGTCGTTGCCCGGTGGCTCGGGTCGTTGGCCGTCAACACCGTCTGCGAATTGACGATGGGGTTGCCGCCAGTGATGCCGGGGTTCTCGAACTCGGAACCATTGATGTACGTCAGCGTCGGATCGTAGCCGGGTGTTTCGCTGTAGTACTTCATCTTCTGCTTGCCGTAGAGGGCGGTAAGCGTCAGGTCGTCGGTGATGTAGCTGGTGAACTTGGCAACGTAGACATCGGCACTGTCCTTCGTCGACGTGTCGTAGCTGTTCAGGGCGCCGGTGGTGTTGGTTGCATAGTCGTAGTCGTAGAGGTTGCCCTTGTACGAATGCTTCTGCGATGCGCCTGTCAGTTCGAGGATATTGTTGTCGGTGATGTTCCAGTCGACCTTCGAATACCATTTCGGATTGTGATATTCGTACGCCGTGTTGTAAGACGAGGTCACGGCGCCAACGCTGTCACCGACGTTCTTCGATTGCTCGACGGCGGCAAAGAAGAACAATTTGTCCTTGATCAGGGGGCCGCCGACATACGCGCTTTCGGTGGTCGTCCACGACGTGTTGTTCGAGTAGCGACGGTAGATGTCGCCCGCACTGGCACCCGAGACGTAGTACGAGCTCGGACTGACGCCTTCGAGCGAGGCCGGCGACCACTGCACCTGCGCGCCGAAATGCCACTCGTTCGTCCCGCGCTTGCCGCTCTGGCTGATGACGCCGCCGTCGGAACGGCCATAGGCCGCACCGTAGCCGCCACTGAGGATTTCCTCCTGGTCGATGGCGCCGTACGGCAGGCTGATGCCGCCAAAGCCGCTCAGCGGATCCGTCGTGTTGAAACCATTGAGGTAATAGGCGTTCTCGGTGACCGACGAACCGCTGAACGAGACCAGCGAGCCACCCGACGTATTGCCCGTGAAGCCGCTATAACCCGGCACGACACCCGGCGCGAGCAAAGCGATCGCTTCGGCGCTACGCGAGAGGGGAAGCTTCGCCAGCTGCTCGGAGGTGATCACGGTACGCGAGTCGACGCTCGTCACGTCGATGGCCGGCAAGGCATTGGCTGAAACGGTGACCGAGCCGAGGCTCGTGGCGGCCCCGGTAGCGGCGGCGAAGGATACTTCCGTACCCGAACCGACCCGTAGCGTGACATCGTTACGTGCATCGACGGCCTTGCCGCCCTGCATGAGCGCCACGGTGTATGACCCCAGCGGCAGCGAGCCGATGCTGTAGCGACCGTCCGTACCCACCGCCACTTCACGCGTCAGGCCCGACGAGCTCTTCGCCTGTACCGTCTCGCCTTCGGCGGCAGGCGCCTGGCCGAAGATGCTACCGGTAGTCGACTGGGCGATGGCCCCTGCGCTTCCGAGGGCCACGCCGAGCGCAAGGCTGATCCGGCTTAGGCGCACCCATTGAAGTTTATTGATTCGCACTTTTAAACACTCCCCAGAGAACGTGGCAATCCCCACGACCTCAATTTAGTGTTAAGACGACGTTCGCATGCGGCCGAAAGTGCCACGTAACTTGACTATTAATCGGACGTATGGACGTCCGTAATCGCTTTCGCCCTATGACTTCCATCGAGGACAGCCTGGCGGTATCCGCGCGGGGAAACACCGAAAATGTCGCGGAATGAACGACTGAAGTGGGTCATGTCGCCAAAGCCCCAGGACTGAGCTATCTGAGCGATACTGCGGTGACGCAATGCGGGATCCGCAAGTTCACGACGGCAACGCGCGATTCGCTCGGCACGTACCCAGCGCATCAGGGTCAGCTTTTCGTCGGCAAACAGCTCGAAGAGGTAGCTAGGCGAAAGTCCCACGCCAGCGCCGATCATTTCCACGCATAGCTTCGGGTCGGCAAGATGATCCCGCGCGAAGCGGCGTACCTGCTGTTTGTACTGCTGTCGAAGTTGCGATGGCGAAGCCTCCACCGAAACCATCGACTCGAAGGCAGCGGCGAGCATGTGCGGGACGGCATCCGCCACGCGGTCGGCCACGGCCTCGGTGAGCTCGGAGGCATGCGCGAACAGTTCCTGGAAGAGAACGCGCAGATAGCCGACGGCACTGAGGTGTCCGTGAAGGCCGACCGCCGACATCTGGTCCAGCCGCGGCATCGTCTCCCGCAAGGCGGCCAACGGCATGTAGAGCGTCTGTACCGTGGATTGATGGGTCTGCAGGCGAAAGGGACGGGACAGGTCGATCAGGCAGAAATCCCCCGGCGAGATGTCGCCGCGACGACCGTGTTGTTCCACCGATGCGCTGCCCTCCAGGTGGTGACTGAGCAAGGCGGCGCCTCGGTGAATTCGCGCCACGTTGTCGTAGGTCAGGACATGCGGCGCATGGCGGAAGGTCCCCAGCCGAAGGCGCTCCCCGGCGTAGCCGTCGAGCATCACGCTCATGCCTTGCCGCTGGCAGACGCTTTGCCAGAAGGTCCGGGCAGCGACAGTTCCGCCCTGGGCACCCGGGAGCGGCGATGAATCCTGGAACTGGGTCGACAACGGAGGCTAACTCCCTTGATCAGCGGATCGGGCGGCGCGGCGGGGGCCCGCCGTCCGGGCCTGGCGGTGGACCGGGCGGTGCATCGAAGCCCTTGTCGTCCATGCACAGATCCATCAGGTCGGCATCGACGCCGTCATCCGGGTCGTCCGCCTTGCCATCGATGTCGATCCAGCAATCGTCCAGCGCGGCCGCGAGCTGCGGGTCCTGGGGCAGCGGGGCGCGCGGCGGCTCCTGCGCGGCGGCAACCGCCGCTAGCGCCGTGCCGAAAGCGAACAGCAGGGAGGGCAGCGTGGGAAAGGGCTTCATGCGTTGGATATCCATGGACCGACGTTGAAGCCAAACTAAGGGGCGCCCGTCACCACCGGTTGTCCGTGTGTGTCCGGTTTGTGTCGGCTTTTTTGCCGGGCTGACAAACGCGCCGTAGACTGGTCTGGTATCAAGCTATCGCATGGCCATGGATCTCCAGTCGCTCATCCTTGTCGTCGACGACGACCCCGAACTGCGCCGCCTGATCACGGCGTTTCTCGGTGGTCACGGCTATAGGGTGCAGGCGGCTGAGAATGCCCTGCAGATGAACCTGGCGATCGAGCGTGAGCGTCCCGATCTGGTCGTACTCGACGTGATGATGCCGGGAGAGGACGGCCTGAGTGCCGCCCGCCGCCTGGCCGCGGACAAGGGGCCGCCGGTGATCATCCTCAGCGCCCTGGGCGGCGATACCGACCGCATCATCGGTCTGGAGGTCGGGGCCGACGATTACCTCGCCAAGCCCTGCAATCCGCGTGAGCTGCTCGCGCGCGTGCGTGCGGTGTTGCGCAGAACCGGCAACAGCGAACCGGTAGCGGTCGAGGATGCACGCCCCTACGGCTTCGCCGGCTGGCGCCTGGACGTGACCCGCCGCGACCTGCGCGATCCCACGGGCATCTTCATCAACCTGTCCGACGGCGAGTTCGCTCTGCTGCGAAGCTTCGTCGAGCATCCGCAGCGCATTCTCAGTCGCGACCAGCTGCTCGACCTGGTACATGGCGGACGCTCGGAAGTATTCGACCGCGCGATCGACACCCAGATCAGCCGTCTGCGACGCAAACTCAACGACCGCGTGCACGAGGAGATGATCCGCACCGTGCGCAACGAGGGCTACATGCTGGTCCCCAGGGTGTCGCGCCTGTGATGCATCTGTCCCGCCTTTCAATTTTCTCCCGCACGTTCCTCATGATGATCTGCGCGGTACTGGTCGCCGCGGCGATCGGCTTTGCCGTGCTGTTCATCAGGCCACCCTCGCGCCTGTCCGCCGTGAGCCTGTTCGAACTGGCGGCCGTGCTGCAGCCGGAAACCTCGCCCTTCGGCAACCGGCCTTTCGGCGCACAACACCCCTTCCCCGGCGAAGGCGGCCCTCCGCCGGGCGCCGATTTCGACCGCGGCGGCGACGCCGACCTGGAGGTCGCCACGATGCCGGGCCCGCCAAGCGCCCCGGCCTCATTCGACGAGAAAGGTTCCGAACGCATCGCCATGCACGTGGCGGACATGTTCAAGGTATCCAGCGACCAGGTTCGCGTGTTCATTACCGAGCACGACATGCCCGGCGCGCATGGCCCGATGCGCCTCGGTCTCGGAGGCGGCTCGGTGGTCGCTCTGAAGCAAGCGGACGGCCGCTGGCGCGTGGCCACCGTTCCGGTCGAGTCGTTCCCCACCGTGCTCCAACAGCAGGTCTTCCTGTTACTCGCACTCGGCATCCTCGTCCTGCTGCCTCTCGCCTTCCTCTTCGCCCGCGCCCTTGCCGCACCGATCCGGCGTTTTTCAGAGGCCGCACAGCGGCTGGGCAGCGACACCAGCGCGCCGCCCGTCGTGCGCGAAGGGCCGCCAGAGATGCGCCAGGCCGTCGACTCCTTCAACGCCATGCAAGCGCGGATCAATCGCTTGCTGCAGGAGCGGACGCAAATGATCGCAGCGATCGCGCACGACTTGCGCACGCCGCTCACACGTCTCACCTTCCGCCTGGATGGACTGCCCTCGCCGCTCGCGGAGAAAGTCGACGCCGACATCCAGGAGATGAAGGCGATGATTTCCGCCGCGCTCGATTTCATTCGCGACCGTTCCCTCGGTGTGCATCGCCAGCGCCTGGACGTCCGATTGCTGGTAGAAAGCGTCGTCGACGACCTGGCCGACATCGGCCACGACGTGACCGTACAGGAGGGTTCGGCCATCACGATCGAGGGCGACCCGATCGCGCTGCGTCGCGCGGTGGTGAACCTGGTGGAGAACGGATTGAAATACGGTGAGCGCGTGCGGCTGCGACTGCGTAGCACCGGCGACGGCTGCATCCTGGAGATCGACGACGATGGACCGGGTATTCCCGAAGCCATGCAGCAGCAGGTGTTCGAGCCGTTCTTCCGCCTCGAGGCCTCGCGCAACCGCGACACCGGTGGGATCGGCCTGGGACTGGCCACCGTTCGTGCGATCGTCCTGGATCACGGTGGTACCGTGACGCTGCGCAATCGCAAGGATCGCGGCCTTCGCGCCGTGGTGAGCCTGCCCGCCACGGCGCCTCCAGGCAGCTGAGCCTGGCCATCCATGACTTCCTACCTACGCGGGAGCACCCTCGCGTAGGGTCATAATCGACCTTTCCGTCCCCGGGGGTCCCCATGCGCCATACGCTTCGTCTCCACGCGCTCGCCGCGTGCCTTGCGCTCGCCTTTTCCGCCCATGCCGCCGACAAGGCCACGACGATTCCGGACAAGGCCGTGACCGCGGCGACCGAACTGCGCGACCGCGCAATGAACGACAACACGGGCTATGAGTTCGTTTCCGCACTCACCACCGAAGTCGGCCCGCGCCTCGCCGGTAGCTCCGCCGACGCCCGCGGCGTCGCGTGGACCGTCGCGAAGTTCAAGGCAATGGGCTTCGACAAGGTCTACACCGAGAAGGTGAGCTACCCGTTGTGGCAGCGTCGGAGCGAGCACGGTGCGATCGTCGCACCCTTCCCGCAGCCGCTGGCGCTCACCGCGCTTGGCTACTCCGCAGGCACACCTGCCGGCGGCCTCACCGGCGAAGTCGTCGCCTTCAACGACCTTGATGCACTCAAGGCGGCGGATCCGTCGACCGTCAAGGGCAAGATCGTCTACGTCAGCACCCACATGCAACAGCAGAAAGACGGTCACGACTACGGCATGGGCTCGGCCACGCGTACCCACGGCGCCGTGCTCGCTKCCCAGATGGGTGCTGCCGCCTACCTGCTCCGCTCCGCCGGCACCGATGCGCACAGCCGCACGCCGCACACCGGCGTCACCGGTTTCACCGACCCGAAGCAGGCCATCCCCGCCGCCGCCCTCTCACTGCCCGACGCGGACCAGCTGGAGCGCGTGCTGAAGGAAGGCAAGCCGGTCACGCTCAAACTCGATCTCGATGTCGGCTTTGCCGGGACATACGAAGGCGCGAATGTGATCGCGGAAGTCACCGGTCGTAAATACCCGAACGAAGTCGTCGCTATCGGCGGCCATCTCGATTCATGGGACCTGGGCACTGGTGCGATCGATGATGGTGCCGGCGTTGCCATCGCCGCCGCAGCCGCAAAGCTCATCAAGGACATGCCGCAGCGCCCGGACCGCACCATTCGTGTCATCGCGTTCTCGAACGAAGAGATGGGTTTGTGGGGTGGCCGCGCTTACGCCGAGGCCCATGCGAAAGAGGTGGCGAAGTTCCAGCTAGGCACCGAGTCCGACTTCGGCGCCGGACGCATCTGGCGCATGAGCGCGAGCGTGAAGCCGGAAGCCCTCGGCGCAATCCAGCAGATTGCGAAGGTGGTCGAGCCGATCGGTGTCGCTTACGACGCCAGCAAGCCCGGCGGCGGTGGCTCCGACCTGTCGCAGATGCACGGCAAGGGTATGGCCGCCCTGTCGCTCACGCAGGACGGCACGGACTACTTCGACTACCACCACAACGCCAACGACACGCTCGACAAGATCGATCCGAAGGCCCTGGCGCAGAACGTGGCGGTGTATGCGACGTTCGCTTACATGGCGGCGCAGGCGAATGGCGACTTCGGCTCGAAGCCGGGCGCGTTCGCGAAGGATGGCGCGCACGACTGATCCATGCCGAAGCACGCCGCAGCCCTGTAGGAGCCGCTTCAGCGGCGAACCCTCCGCGATGATGTAGCGAGAGAGGCTTTGTGTTGACTCGGGCGACGGTTTAACCGCTTGCGTGATCAGGGCAAAGCCTCAATCGCAGATCGGTTGAGCTGAGGGTTCGCCGCCACAGCCGGCTCCTACAACAGCACTGGCATCAGTGCACTGGATGAGGCTGCAGCTTCTTCGCGGGCGCGAGGCGCTCCTGCAGGCGGTTCATGTAGAGATAGATCACCGGCGTGAGGTAGAGCGTCAGGATCTGCGACACCACGAGGCCACCCACGACGGCAAGGCCGAGCGGCTGTCGTGTGGAGGCACCGGCGCCGATACCGAGGGCGATCGGCAGGGTGCCCGCAAAGGCGGCCGCCGTCGTCATCATGATCGGGCGAAAACGCACACGGCAGGCTTCCGCAATCGCCTCGGACGGCGCGACGCCACCGTCGCGCTGACGCTCCAGGGCAAAGTCGATCATCATGATCGCGTTCTTCTTCACGATGCCCACCAGCATGATGATGCCGACGAAGGCGAACAGGTCCAGCGACGCGTTGAAAATCACCAGCGTCAGCAGCGCACCCACGGCTGCAGCGGGAAGCCCCGAGAGAATCGTCAGCGGGTGGATGAAGCTCTCGTAGAGGATGCCCAATACCAGGTAGATCACGAACACCGCGAGCAAGAGCAGCAGACCCATGCCCTTGACCGAATCCTGGAAGGCCTGCGCCGTGCCCTGCACGCTCCCGCTCAATGTCGGCGGCAGCTTGAGCTCCGTCGTTGCGCGACCGATGCTCGTCACGGCATCACTGAGCGACACGCCCGGCGCAAGGTTGAACGATACCGTCACGGCCGGAAGCTGGCCCTGATGATTGACCGTCAGCACCTGCGGCTTGCGCTCGAAGCTTGCCACGGTATTCAACGGCACCAGCTTGCCGCTGTCTGAGGTGACATAAAGCCTCGACAGCACCGCCGGGTCGTCCTGCATGCGACGCTCGACCTGAAGGATCACCCAGTACTGCGTGGCCGAACCGTAAATCGTCGAGATCTGGTTCTCACCGAACGCCGAACCGAGTGCCGTCTGCACCTGGTCCATCGTCAGCCCCAGCGGCGCGAGCTTGTTGCGATTGACGGTGACGACCATCGACGGACTGTTGAGGTCGAGATCGGTGGTGACGTCCTGGAAGCCCGGCAGCTTCTGGAACGCGGTGACGAGCTTCCCGGACCAGTCGTAAAGCGCATGTAGATCGGTCGACTGCACGGTGTACTGGTACTGCGCCTTCGACTGGCGGCCGCCGACCTGGATCGACGGTGGATTCTGGATATACGTGCGGATGCCCGGCACCTCGGCGAACTTATGCCGCAGTTCCTGGATGATCTGGTCAGGCGTGGTGTGCCCGCGCTCAGCGGGATCCTTCAGCCGGAGCAGCAACGAGCCGGAGTTGATCGTCGCGCGCGCGCCTCCGGCACCCACGCTGGACATGACGCCTTCGATGTTCGGGTCTTTCTGTGCGATCTCCGCTAGCGACTGCTGGCGTGCGGACATCGCGGAAAAGGAAATGTCGGTCGGGCCTTCCGTGGTGACACGCAGCTGACCGCTGTCACCTGCCGGAATGAAGTCCTTCGGCGTGATCACGAACAACACGCCCGTCGCAGCGAGGCTCAGGGCGAACACGCCGACCACGGTTCGCGGATGGCGCATGCACCAGGCGAGCGTACTCGTGTATCCGTTGGTCATCGACGCGAAACCACGATCGAACCAGACGACGACGAAGCTGCGCTTGTCGTGTGCATGCGCCTTGACGAAGCGACTGCACAACATGGGGGTGAGCGTGATCGAAACGAAGCCGGAAATCAGGATGGAAACGCTGATGACGACCGCGAACTCGTGAAACAGCCGACCGACGATGCCGCCCATGAACATCACCGGGATGAACACGGCGACCAGTGACAAGGTCATCGAGAAGATCGTGAAGCCGATCTCGTTGGCACCCTTCACGGCGGCATCGAAGGGTGTCTCGCCGAGCTCGATGTGACGCATGATGTTCTCGAGCATCACGATCGCATCGTCGACGACGAATCCCACCGCGAGGGTCAGGGCCAACAGGGAGAGGTTGTCCAGGCTGTAGCCCAGCGCGAACATCGCACCGAAAGTACCAAGCACCGAGATAGGCAAGGCGACGGCTGGAATGAGTGTCGCCGAGGCATTGCCCAGGAACAGGTAGATCACGATGACGACGAGGATGCCGGCGAGGATCAGGGTGAACTGGACGTCGTGCACCGAATCGCGGATCGAGTCGGAGCGGTCGTACATCACGTCCAGCTTTACCGACGGTGGCAAGGTCGCGCTGAACGCAGGCAGCAGGGAGAGGATCTTGTCGACCGTCTCCACGGTGTTGGCACCCGGCTGCCGTTGAATGGCCAGGGTGATCGCACGATTGCCGTTGTACCAGCTCGCTTTCTGGTCGTCCTGCACGCTGTCGCGCGGCACGGCGATATCGGAGAGCCGCACGGGCGCACCATTTCGATAAGCGACGACGATCTGGCCGTAATCGGCAGCCCGCATCAACTGGCCATCCGACCGAATGGACAGCAGCTGCCGCCGACCATTGAGTGAACCGGTCGCCTTGTTGACATTCGCGGCGGCAATCGCGTCGACCATCTTGTCGACCCCGATGCCCGTCGCGGCGAGCCGGTCCGGATCCACGGCGATGCGCACGGCGTACTTCTGCGAGCCGTACACGCTCACCTGTGCCACGCCATCGACCATCGAGAGCCGCTGCGCCAGCTCGGTCTCGGCGTAGTCATCTACCGTGGACAACGGCAGCGTCGTCGATTGCATGGTGAGGAACAGAATCGGTGCGTCGGCCGGGTTGACCTTGCGGTAGGTGGGCGGCGTCGGCATGTCCTGCGGCAGCTGTCGCTGCGCGGCGGAGATCGCGGCCTGGACGTCCTGCGCCGCGCCGTCGATGCTGCGATCGAGCGAGAACGTCACGGTGATCGTGGTCGAGCCCAACGAACTGGACGAGGTCATCGAGTCGATGCCGGCCACGGTCGAGAGCTGCGATTCGAGCGGCGTCGCCACCGACGACGCCATGGTCTCCGGCGACGCTCCGGGCAATGAGGCACTGATGTTGATCGTGGGAAAATCGACGTTCGGCAGTTCGTTCACGGGCAGCCGCGGGTACGCAGCGATACCGAAGATGACCAGTGCCGCCATCAGCAGCGTCGTCATCACCGGGCGACGGATGCAGAGTTCCGGCAGGTTCATGCGCCTTCCTCAGCCTTTGTCGGCGCGTACGCGCGCACCGTCCACCAGAAGCATCTGCCCTTCGGTGACGACCTGTTCGCCGCCCTCGAGACCCTTGTCGATCACCGCGCGATCGGCCGTGGTCGCTCCGGTGGTGACGCTTCGCTGCTCCACGGTCTTGTCCGCTTTGACGACGAAGACGAACGAGCCCGACGTGGAACTCTGCAGCGCGATCACCGGAACGCTGACCGCGTCCGTAAGACGCGTCGTGGGCAGGGTCACGTCGRCGAACTGGCCGGGCGTGAGCCGACCGTCCGCGTTGTGGAACCGGCCTTTCAGGATGATCGTTCCCGTGGTCGGATCCACCGCATTGTCGATGAACTCGAGTTCGCCCTGCAGCGGTGTGCCCTTGTCGCCGGGAATACTCGCCTGCACGGGCAACGGGCCCTTGCGCACGCTGCTGCGCACGGCGGAGAGGCTGTCTTCCGGAATGGAGAATGCGACACGGATCGGGTCGACTTCGTTGAGCACCACGATGTCGGTCGTGTCGGCCGTAAGCGTGGCGCCGGGGTAGGCCAGCGGGGCGCCGGTCACCCCGTCGAAGGGGGCGCTGATCGTCGTGAAGTCGAGCTGGGTCTGCGCGGCTCTCGCCGCGGCCCGATCGCTTTCCAGTGCCGCACGGGCGACACCGAGGTTGGCCTTGTACAGGTCGTAATCGGCGCGGCTGACGAAGCCCTTGCCAAGCATGTTTTCGTAGCGGGCCAGGTCGGCCTCGGCTTTCACCAGCTGCGCCTGGTCACGCGACACATTGCCCTGCGCCTGGTCGTAGGCGGCTTYCAGCGGCCGCGGATCGACCCGGGCCAGCAGATCCCCTTTTTTGACGTGGGTGCCGGGAGTGAACGCGAGTGCCTCCAGCTGCCCACTGACCCGCGAACGCAGATTGACCGTGGAATACGCTTCGGCCCGACCGATCACCTTCAGCGATAGGTCGATCTCGCCGCGGGTCGCGAGCGCGGTGGTTACCGGCACGCCGGCCGCGGTCTTATCGCCGGGCTTCGGGCCGTCCTTGCCGCCGGCGTCGTGGCGCCAGATCGTCGCGGCAATGGCACCGACGGCGACCAGCACCGCTATGACGAGAAATTTCTTCCCTGGGGAACGTTGCATGTGGGCTCCGGCCGAATCCTGGGGGTCCGGTCGCCGCGCTCGGGAGCGCGGACTGGTTTTGGTTCGGACATCCTTCGTATAAACGCAGGTCGTGGCGTTTGGTTGACCGGCCGGTCAGCTTTCTTCGGACGGGCCGTCGAGGCTCTGGAGGTTCTCTTTCATGCGGTCCAGGACCGCAAGCATCGTGGTCAGGTCATCGGGAGAGATGCCGGCCGTGGCGTCGCGGCGAAGGCCACGGGCGATATCTTCCATGCCATCGATGACACCACGCGCCTGCTCGGTGTCGTGAAGACGCCAGGCGCGCCGGTCCTTCGGGTCGGCGCGTCGTTCCACGAAGCCGGCGGCCTGCAGGCGGTCAATGACGCGTCCCACGGCGATCGGCTCCATGTCCAGCTGTTCAGCCAGTTCGTTCTGCCGCATGCCGGGGCGCCGGTGAAGGGCCTTAAGGGCACGCCACTGGGCACGAGTCAGGCCGAAACGCACGGCTCTGCGGTCGAAGTGCTTGCGAAAGAGCAAGGTAACGTCATTCAGCAGGTAGCCGAACGAGATGTCTTCAACTTTGAGCTGATCGGCCATAACCTGGAGCATGCTGCGAAAGGGAGTACATCCATCGTAGCCAATTGCGGCGCCACCGTCACAGAAGGAGGCGAGATGGCTTTGGAGCTGATCGAGACGGATATCACGCGGCTGGCGGTCGACGCCATCGTGAACGCTGCCAGCGAGTCCCTGCTGGGCGGCGGCGGGGTGGACGGGGCTATCCACCGGGCCGCCGGACCGGCCCTGCTGGCCGCTTGCCGGGCGCTTCCGGAAGTGGCTCCCGGTGTGCGCTGCCCAACCGGGGAGGCCCGTCTCACGGCAGGCTTCGCCCTCCCCGCGCGCTTCATCATCCATACGGTGGGACCCGTGTGGCAGGGCGGTGGCCGGGACGAGGCCGACCGACTGGCCGCCTGCTATAGGAATGTTCTCAAAATGGCAGAGACGCATGGCATCGCGTCCATCGCGTTTCCCGCGATCAGCGCAGGGGTCTACGGCTACCCGGCCGATGCCGCCGCGCGCATCGCGGTCGATACGCTGCGCGCGGCGCCATGGCGTCCTGGACGCGTGGTGTTATGCACGTTCGGGCCGTCGATGACGCAGGCGTACGAGCGACTGCTCTGATCGAAACTACCGGGGATACAGGGGCGGAAGGCCCGACGGCTCCTTTCCATCCGGCAGGGTCGACCAGTCGAATCCCCGTGTGAACGCTGCCTTCAGCACGACGGGGTCGACCGCGCCACCGGCGAAGCGCGCGCGCTGGAGCATGACGATCGCGGCCCGCTGATCCTCTCCGGCCAGCGCCTCCGACAAAGCACCTGTGCTGCGAAGGGACGGCCGTACCGCCTGTGCCCAGGCCAGCAGCAGAGCGTCCAACGTCCCGGCATCAACGGATGTCGAGGAAAGAAACGCATCGCGTGCCGGTCGTTCGCGAACAGGCCCGTGGGACACGGGCGCCGCGGCGTTTGCCGCTGCCGTTGCCGATCCACGGCGCCGACCGAAAAACAGCCATGCCGCGACCGTAGCCAACCACAGCAGCACCGCCGCCAGGAACAGCCAGCGCCACGGCGTGGAAGAAGCTGACGGTGCCAGTGAGGTAGCGGAAGAGGTCGAGGCGGCCGCGGAGGGCTGCGCGACGGATGCGCCCGAGACGGGTGGCGGTGTCGCACCCGCACCGGATGCCACCTCGATATCGTGGGCGGGCACCGTGGCGACTTCCGGCTTGTCGGTCACCACGTTCCACCAGTGCAACGTGGTTTCGGGAATGTGCAGCGTTCCGCTGCGCGTCGGCACGACGGCGAAACCCTGCTGGCGACGACCGGTTATCCATGCCCCGTTGCTGCCACCACCCGTGACGGCTTTGTCCGGATAGACGTCCGCGCCGTCGATCCTGGGCAGCGAGAGCGCGGGCAACGCTTCGAAAGGCATGCCGACGGCGTCGAGCCGCATCRTCAACGTGATCGGCTGGCCGACGCGCCCCTTGCCATCGGCCGGCAGGCCTTCGAGGGAGAGCCTGAGCTCGCGCGCCGGAATCCAGGCGGCGTCCGGTGCCGACGCCGGACGATCGCGAACCGTCACACGCAGCCGCTCGGCCACGGCGCTGACCGGCGCGCCGGCACCGAAGAACGAGCCCCCATCGGATGGATCGATCGCCGTTCCCTGGAAGGTCGGTGGCTGGATATCCAGGCTGCCTGCGCGCTGCGGGAAAATGGCGTAGTGACGTTCGAGGACATTGAATCGCCGACCGCCACGCATGGCCTGGTAGTTCGCGTCCTGTCCCACGCGACGGACCTCGGCACCTTCCGCCGCAGGATCGCCGAGTTGACCGTCAGCGAGGTTCACCGCGAGATAAAGACGCAGCGTGTAGTCGATCTGTTGCCCGACATAGGCCTGCGTCGGCTCGGCCTTGCCTTCGAGCACGACCGGACGATCGGCGGCGGGTGCACTCGTGTTCGATGACGTCGCGACATCGAGCGGTACCGGCTGGGTGCGTTGACCGCCGACGACGAGGGCCGGGATCGTGACATGCCCCTCGCGGCGCGGACTCAACGAAACGCCAAGAATGGTGTGGGCTTCGCGACGTCCGTTGACGATGCTGAGGGAGTGGTTGGTCGACGTGCCCAGGATCACGAAGTCGTTCTGTAGCGGCGACAGGTCCGGTTCGTCCACGGACTCATCGCCAATCTCGATATTCAACGTCACCGTCTCGCCGACGCCCACGCTGCTGCGATCGAGCGAAGCGACCGGCGGCGCGGATTGCGCCATGGCCATCGAGGGGATCGCTAGCGCAAGGACCAGCAACAGGTAACGCATCGTCACTCCTCCGGCTCGGCGCCGTGACGACGCTGGTATTCGAGCATGAATTTTCTTCGCAGCAGGCCACCGGGATCGTCGGGGACGCGCATCAGCGCGCGGCGCACGTCGGCCGGCAGCTTCGACGAGGCGTCTTCGGCGGAGAGCTCGCCGAGGTCGTGTCCCTTGTCATCGGCCGGCTTGCCTTTCTTGCCGGCAAGCGCCGCATCCATCTGCTGTTTCAACGCGGCCTGGGCCTGTGCAGCCTGCTGGCGCTCGGCAGCGGACTTGGCTTCCGCATCGCCCTGGGGCGCCTGGGATTTGCCTGGCTCCTTGCCCTTGTCGCCACCTTCGCCTTCGCCGGTCTTGTCCTGTGAACCCTGTTGTTTCTGCTGTCCGTCCTTGCCATCGGCGCCGGGCTGCTGACCTTGCTGACCCTGTTCGCCCTGCTGGTCCTTGCCCTGATCGCCCGATTGGCCCTGCTTCTTGTCTTGCGGGCTTTTTCCGCTCTGCCCTTCGTCTTTCTTGTCCTGCTTCTGCTTCTGCTTCTGCAGAAAATCCGCAACCGCCTTGCGATTCGCCGCAGCATCCGCGTTGCCTGGATTCACTTTCAGGGCACGGTCGTACGCGGCAAGCGCATCGTCGTAGCGCTCTTGTTTGGCC
>NZ_JBFUJE010000049.1:0-16565 GCF_056401535.1 Luteibacter sp. P4_E6
CCGTTATCGGAGGGGCCCGGTGGGCCGTAATGCTTCAGCAGGTCGACATAGAAATTGACCGCCTTGTGCCACTCCGGCGTGTCGATCTGCGGATGCCATTGCTCATCGAACCAGCGCCCGCCATAGCTGTTGACGACGGTGCCGAGCAGGGCCATGTTCTCGCCCCAGCCAGCCTTGCCACGCAGGCATATGCCGTACACGCCGTGATCGGGATCGTGCAGTTTCTGCGCGAAGCCACGGATCTGATCCCAGGTGGGCTCGGCAGGCATGGTCAGGTTCGCCTTGGCGAACAGGTCCGTGCGGAAGTAGGTGATGCTGGCTTCGGCGTAGAAAGGCACGGCGTAGAGATGGTTATCGACCGTCAGCTGCTCGCGCACGTTCTTGAAGATGTCGTTGGTATCGTAGTCGGCAGGAAGGTTATCCAGCGGCTTGAGCCATTTCTGCGCGCCCCATAGCGGTGCCTCGTACGCGCCGATGGTGATGACGTCGAACTGTCCGCCATGTGTGGCGATGTCCGTGGTCAGGCGCTGCCGAAGGGTGTTCTCTTCGAGCACGACCCAGTTCAGGTGCACGCCCGGGTGGCTCTTCTCGTACTCGGACGAGAGCGCCTGCATGCGCACCATGTCCGCGTTGTTCACCGTGCCGATGGTGAGCGTGGTGTCGGCGTACGCGATCCCGGCTGTTCCCAGCCACGTCGCGAACAGGACGGAGACGACACCTTTTCCAAGGCCGTTCCGATAATCGCTCATCTTGCCTCCCTCAACGGCGAACCGAATGGATGAGCGTTTATAGGTTCAAGGACACTACGACCACCAATACGTGTCTCGTCGTTTTCCGGTGAAGATGCGTACTTTTTTGCAGATTGAGTGCCTTGCGGGACGTGGAAACGCCCGCTGCGAAGCCGCTAATGCTGCGGTGCAGCACCTCGTGAAGGCAGCAATAAAGTACGTATACAGGCCGGGCCAGGCAGGAGCGGGGATCTACCGCGTGACGCGGCGCGCCATTACAGGTCGGCGGCGGGTTGCCTGTGTCGCATCCGATATTCGCGCGGCGTCATGCCGGTGAGGACGAGAAAGCGGCGATTGAAGTTCGACAGGTTACTGAAGCCGACCTCGTAACAGATGTCGGTAATGGACCCTGGGGAAGCCACGAGCTTCTCGCATGCGCGTTGCACGCGCGTCTGGTTTACGTAGTCGATGAAGCGGTATCCGGTGTGCTGGTGGAAGAATCGCGAGAAGGCGGTTTCGGACATGCCCAGGCGTTCGGCCACGGTCTTGAGCGACACGTCGCCAGCGTGGTGTCGGTCGATGAAGGTCACCGCGCGGTGCAGTTTCATCGATTGGCTGGGGTCGGCCGATGCCTGGAAGGGACGACTGCTGAGAGGTCGTCGTGTGGGGTCGTCGGCGAGGGCTTCGATCATCTCGAAGAAGCTCGCCACGCGACGTAATCCGGGATTCTCCGCTACCCGGCGGAAGTACGGTTCCAGCTGCCGGCCGAGGTTCGGCGCGAACTCGATCCCGTAGCGTGCTTCCTCCAGCAACAAGGACTTCACGTGCCGGGCCGAGGGGAAGAACTCGATGCAGCGACGCACGAAGGCTTCCGAGAACAGGATCACGCGATCGCGCAGCGCGGCCGGCTCGCAAGTCGTATCGGTTACCCAGTTATGCGGCACGTTGGGGCCGGTCAGCATCAGGGTGTACGGCGCGAAGCGGCCTTCGTAGTCGCCTACGTAGGCGGTACCCTCAGTCGCGACGATGAGATGAAGCTCGTAGGCCGGGTGGTAATGCCAACGGATGAGCCGGCTACGCGAGCCATGATCGAGGTAGTGGATCGACGGTTCGTCCGAGAGGCCGAGCACATCCTGCTCACGGCCGAGCGCCGAGGTATCGGCCATGGGCGGCGGCAGCGAAAGGGCGGCGCGACGGTTCATGCGACCGAGCGTACTCTTTCCTGTTATCAATCACCAAGGAGGCGAATATGAAGGTCCTGATCGTGGGCGCCAACGGCACCCTGGGCAAGGCGGTTGCGAAGGAACTGGGTGCTCGGCACGAGATCGTCGGCGCAAGCCGTTCCCACGGCGACGTGCGCGTCGACCTGCGCGATACGGCCAGCGTCGAAGCGATGTTCCGCAGCGTGGGGCCGGTCGATGCCGTGATTTCCACCGCCGGCAAGGTACCGTTCGCGCCGCTGGGCGAGCTCACCGAGGCGCAGTACCTCGAGGGCCTGCAGGACAAACTGTTCGGCCAGATACGTCTGGTCAACGCGGGCACGCCGCATCTGCGCGATGGTGGCTCGTTCACCCTGATCACCGGCATCCTCACCGAGCAGCCGATTCTGTCCGGCGCGGTGGCGAGCACGGTCAACGGAGCCRTCGAGGCTTTCGTCCGCGCCGCTGCCATCGAATTACCCCGCGGCATCCGCATCAATGTCGTCAGCCCGACCGTGCTGACCGAAGCGATGCATGCCTACGCGCCGTACTTCCGTGGTTTCGAGCCGGTGAGCGCCGCGCGCGCCGCGATGGCGTTCTCGCGGTCGGTCGAGGGTCGACAAACAGGGCAGGTTTACAAAGTCTGGTGAGTGTCGGCGCGCGCATGGCCTGTGGGGGCCGCTTCAGCGGCGATGGGTGGTCGCGGCACGCGGGCCCGCTGCCGCGGGTTCGCCGATGAATCGGCTCCCACAATGAATCGGCCTCCACAATGAATCGGTGCCCGTAAATAGGAGTGATCCTATGTCGGTCCGACGATGTCATCGATACGATAGCCGACCTCTCAGAACGCGCTCCGGCGGCAGCAGTCAGATAGCTGGCGGGACGCGTCGCACAGCCATGACGCATCGCATGGGCGTGCAGGAGTTTTACGGCCGTAACGGCCTCTTCAGGAGAAGTATCAGATGCGTCATCTTGCATTGTTTACCGGCGTCGCCCTGGCATCGCTGGTTCCCGTTTCCGCCATGGCCGACGACACCGCCCATCTCACGGTGACTGGCACGATCTCGCCGGCGGTCTGCAATGTATCGCTGGCAGGTGCCTCCGAAGTGAAGCTCGATCCGGTGAAGCTGTCGGACTTCACGCCGGGTCAGGATCTGCAACTTCCTGAAAAGACAGCTTCCCTGAGCATCGAGTGCCAGGGTGCCTCAGCGAAGTTCCGCCTCAAGGCCTCCGATGCCAGGGCCGACCTCGGTATCTCCGCGCCGGGCGCTTCCCATTACAGCCTGGGCTTCAACGAGGAAGGAAAGAAACCCAACGGCTACTTTGCGCTGAACATCGATGCGGCTTCCATGTCGACGAACAACTTCGTGCTGAAGTCGACCGATGGCGGCCTCGGCGAAGCCTGGGCGTCGGCGGTGACCGGACCGGTAGCGTTCGATCACGATGGCGAAGCATTTGCCTTCGCAACGAGTGCGGGGGCCACGGAACCCGCGGATCTCGCGTCGCTCATCGTGCCGCTGAAAATCAAGGCCGTCCTCGCTAAGGATCCGGTGGTTACCGACGAGGTCGAGCTCGCCGGCCAGGCGACGATCGAAATCTTTTACTGAGCAACGGCGTTCCCGGCACCCCGTGCCGGGAACGCACGCGTGGAGAGCTGACATGTCGAGAATGATAGCGCCCCACAGGCGGTCGGCGCGCTTCGTGTTCGCCCTGACGCTGGCCGGACTGTTTTCCGGATTACCTGTGCACGCAGACGGCATGCTGCCGGAAACCTCGGTCGTCCTCGTTTACGAGGACAAGGGCGAGGCAGCGATCAAGGTGCGAAACAGCGAWACGCGGCCGTCRCTCCTGCACGTTACCCTGCAGGACATCCCCGAAGACGTCGAGCCGTTGCTGTTCGTTACGCCGCCGGTGTCGCGCGTCGATCCAGGCCAGGACCAGCTGGTCCGTTTCATCCTGCGCCATACCAAACCGCTGACGACGCAGCGTCTCAAACGCGTCGTGTTCGAAGGCATCCCGCCGAAGAACAAGCTCGAACCAGGCCGTGCCACCGTGGCGGTGAATATCCGACAGAACCTCCCGGTCATCGTGCATCCGAAAGGGCTTCCCTTGAACCGCGAACCGTGGACGGGTCTTACCTGGTTGATCGCGAACGGCGAGCTGACCGTTCGTAACGACACGCCTTATGTCGTGCGCATGGGCCAGGAAGTGCATTTGCTGCCGACGATGGCGTCGGTGAAGGTTCCCTCCGCGTACGTGCTGCCGGGTGCCCACCACGTAGTCCCGATTCCCGAGGCGGCGCACGCTTCCACGTCGGTTCGCCTGTATCCCGCGACGGTCTATGGTTTTTCCGTGGACGCGTACGATGCACCGTTGACCACCGTCGCCCGCTGAGCACCGTGAGTTCACCTGTGCCCAGCCGACGACTGCGAGGCGCACATCTGCGGCTGGCGTTACTGCCGCTGGCTTGCGTACTCGACCTGCCCGATGCCTGCGCCAACGAGGTCGAGTTCGATGTGGGTATGTTGAAGCTGCGCGGTATCGACCCGAAGCTGGCCGATTATTTTCGAGACGCGCCACGCTTTACCGCCGGGTTCCATGAGGTGTCCTTGCGGGTCAATGGACAATCCTTGGGACGGGTGAGCGTGCGGTTCGACGATCACGGTGGGCTCTGCGTCGACCCGGGATTGCTGGAGGCCGCGGCGATCGTGTCGCCCCGGACACACGATCCGTTGACGAAGTCATCCAAGGCGCAGCCCTGCCTGAGCCTGGCTTCGATGTTCCCCACCGCGCACGCCGAGCTCGATCCGGCCGGTGGCGAGGTCTCCCTGCTTGTACCCACCCATGCACTGCGCGAGCGACGGCAAGATATGTCGGGGTATGCACGCGGTGGAACAGCGGCGCTCTTCAACTACGATCTCACCGGCCTGGAAAGCCGATGGGGTTCGCAACGCAGCCGCTACGCGTCCGCCAATACCGAGACGGGATTCAACGCTGGCGATTGGGTGGTCCGCAGCCGTCAGGTGTCGACATCGATCGATGGTCGACACCGTACCGAGGTACTCGACACGTACGCTCAACGTTCGTTTGCCGAGCACGGGGCGGTGCTCCAGTTCGGCGAGATCAATGTTGTGAATCCCGCACTGCCCGGGGCCCAGATCACCGGCGTGCAGGTGATGAGCGAGCAGGCCCTGGCCACGCCGGGCGCGGGCGCCGTCGTGGAGGGTGTTGCCCAGAGCCAGGGACGTATCGAAATCCGTCAGGACGGTGTGCTCGTTTACTCCACCGCGGTACCCGCAGGGCCGTTCGTACTGAGAGACATTCCGCGTATCAACCGCCGCGCCGACCTGGACGTCACCGTCGCCGGCGCTGGCGGCGAGTCGCAACACTTCGTCGTGCCGATGTCCATGGCCGGCGCCATCGCGCCATCCACCGGCTATTCGTTTGCGCTGGGCAGGACGCGAAATACAGGCGGTACCGAGGCCCCATGGATGGTCAGCGCGGGCTGGAGTGCTACCGCTCGTCGTCGGCTCAAGGTCTGCGGTGGCGCCACGCTGGCATCGAACTACCAGGCGATCGGGGCGGGCGTCGGCTCAGGGTCGGCATCGGGCAGCCAGGTGCAACTCGATATCACCGGAGCACGAGCGTCGCGCGAGGGCGTCACCGGTATGCAAGCGCTGCTGACCTGGTCGCAGCGCCTGGGCGAGGCATGGTCGGTCGCGCTTTCGCACTCGAGGCAGGGTCCGGGTTTTCGTGAATTCCTCGGTTCGTCCTTGCGCGTCGCCGCCGGCGCGCGTCGAACACGCTATCGCGACCAGACCTCGCTCTCGCTTTCCTGGTCACGCCAGGGGTTGGGCAACCTCAGTGCGGGATATTCACGTACCGGTCTGTTCGACGGCCAGACGACAAGCCGGGCCCTGGCTTCCTGGGGTACCCGTATCGGCCGCGCATCGGTATCGTTGTCGGCGGAATGGACGCTTAGCCACGAGCGTCGCACCGGTAACAAGAGCTTCTATCTGAACGTCAATGTGCCGCTTGGCGATAGCCATCGCCTGGCGAGCACCGTGCGTCGGTACGCCGGCGAAACCCGCTACGGTGCAAGCTTCTCCGGGCAGATGAGCGAGTTCGCTTCGTACAGTACCGGGCTGGAATATCGGTCCCGCGACCACCAGCGCAGCGAGTCAGCCGCCGTCTCCTTGCTGCCGCGTTACTTCCAGCTGGACGCCGGGTATGCGCACGACACGCGCAGCCGCACCACGAGCCTCGGCCTTCGCGGCGGTCTGGTCGTGCACGATCGGGGCGTGACGGCGTCGCCTTATGCCGTGCGTGACACTTTCGGCGTCCTCTCCGTGGGCGATACCGCTGGCATACGTGTATCGACGCCGGGCGGGCCGGTATGGACCGATGCACGCGGCTACGCGGTGCTGCCGCAACTGAGCGCCTATGGCAACAGCAGCATCGAAGTCGCCACCGATTCGCTCCCGCGCGACATGGATATCGACCACGGTGCCTCGGTCATCTCAGCCGGCCGTGGCACGGTGGCGAAACTCGCCTTCGGGGTGAGCAGGACGCGTCGCGTCCTCGTGCGTGCGCAGACTGTGGACGGGCAGCTCCTGCCGTTCGGTGCCACGGTGACGGACGAGACGGGTGAGGTGGTCGGCATGGTGCAGCGTGAGGGCGAGATTTTCGTACCGAACGTGATGGCGACACCCCGGCTATGGGTGAGCGGCCCCGATACGCCTCCCTGTGAGCTCGACATCGACATCGACATCGGCGATCACGTCGATCGAGACACGTATTACGAGTCCGCGTCGGCGGTATGCCGGGTGAGCGGCGAGGCCGTTCGATGATGGCCGGACGGAGGGCGGTCGCCAAGGCATTCGCCCATGTCGCCGCGTGGTTGCTCGCGCTGCTGTTCGTGCCCACCGTTGGTGCGCAGGATCACCCCTGCAACGTGCTGCTCGGCGCGCCGCACGTCGACTACGGTACGCTCAGCCGGGCGACGCTGGCGGTCGATGCCCATGGCGTGCTCGGCCTGCCGGCTCGTACCGTGGCCCTGCACATCCATTGCTCCGAGCCTGGCGACATGGTGCTTTTCTTCCGCGGGCCGCCTGCCGATGCTGTGGCATTTCGTTTCACCGACCAGGGCCGTTTTGCCCTGCGCCTGCGCGACGGACGTCTGGACGGCCTGCCCGTGGACCTGGGGTGGGTGGACCACAGCGGTGGCATGTCACGTCGGACGGATGACCGGCTGGCATGGACGCCTGACCAGGGATTATCGCCGGTGAAGAACGGCATGGCGGCGACCGGTCGCGATTTCAGCGCGCAGATCGACATCGATACGTACATCGACGAAGGTGCGTTGAAGGTCAGTGACGCCTCGCGCTGGGTAGTGACGGGTACGGTCGACATGGGCCGTGCCGCGGCGCCGCGCGAGCTCACCCTTCAGGCCGACGTACAGCCGGGGCGTTGCAACGTGGATATCGTTCGCCACGTGTCGTTCGGGCATCTTCGCTCGACGGACCTGGATAGCCATGGCGCTTCGACACGGATCCCGTCGGCCGGGAACGGCCAGCTACGGGTGGTGTGCGATGCGCCGATGCCATTCGCCTTCCGTGTGATGCGTGACGAACGCGCAGGTACGGCGTCCGCACCGGTCGGCCTGGGAACGTCGTACAAGGACGGCGAACTATTTGGCCTGGGCAAGACAGGTGCCGGCGAGAACATCGGCGCCTACGTATTGCACTGGGCTGCGCATGCGACGTCCGACCAGGGCGACCTTCGCGCGACACAGTCGCTCGACGGTGGCCGGTCGTGGCTATCCACGGAGGCTTCCATCGTCGCCAATCACGCCAATGCCGGGCGGGTGGGTTACGTCGGCGCCAAGGACGCGGCGACGGGTCCTGCGCGTTTGAAGGTACTCGACGTGACCCTGGAGACGACGATCTTCATTGCACCCAAGCACCTGCTCTCGCTTGGCGAAGAGATAACGGCAGATGGCCTGGTCACTTTCGAGATCGTCTACTGACGAAAGAACGCAACACACAACCGATGGAGGTACCACCTTGACGCTTTGTTCTTCCCTGTTTGCCCTCGGGCCACTGCTTCGTGYGAGATCAACGACGTCCAGTGCCGGACAAAGRAAAGTCATGAGCCCTTGTGGGCGTTTGATTGGGGTGGCACTTGCTTTAGCGCCGATCGGGGTCCGAGCAAGTGATCGGGCGGACCTGAGCGTAGCGGGTACGATCATGCCGTCGTCGTGCGAGGCGTTCGTGCGCGGCGGTCAGCTCGACCTTGGGGTGATCCACTTCGCGGACCTGAATCCCGACGAGACTCAGCCGACCCATCTCGTCGACAAGGAGAACAAACTCGACATCCTCTGCAATGGACCTGCCCGGTTCGCTCTCGGGGCCACGGACCTGTCCGATGGCGGCGGCAACGGACGCAATTTCTTCGGCCTCGGCCTTGGGTCCAATGACAAGTCGATAGGCCACATAACGATAAGCGAGCGCAATGACGGATTCATGGCCGATGGTAAACGGGCGTATCTGACGGCGACGGAGGATCGCGAGCTCTGGTTTGCCTCGTCGAAAAGCCCCATACCGTTTTCCCAGGCGGACTACCTCCTCGGCCTGAACAAGACCGAAGGATCGAGTGCGGGCCCGGACTTCGTACGGCAGGCGTCGATGTGGTTGTTCATCCCCGTGACGATCGCGCCGAAGGCGGATCTGGTGCCGGGAGACGAGCTCGTCCTCGCCGGAAATGTCTTGTTCGAGATCAAGTATCTCTGACCTTGGGTCACGCGATCGTCCAGGGTCGGTCGATATCCATGCCGGCGTCGATGCCGGCAACGTAAATCAACAAGGAATGCGAATGAAACACTTCAATGCCTTAGGCGCATCGGCAGCGCTGCTGCTCATGGCCAGCTCGGCAGTGGCGAGCGAGACCCGCGCCGATCTTCTCGTCAAGGGATCCATTACCCCGGCTGCAGCATGTAGCGTGGTCATCGGCAGCACACTCAAGCTGGGTACGATCAGGCGTGATCAGCTCGAGGCGGATCCCTCCAAGGAAACCGAACTCGAGGAGCAGCGGGTGTCGACGACGGTCAACTGCCCCAGTGCCCGACGCTTTGCCTTTGTCGTTCGCGAAGCCGGGGGCAACGATGCGTCATCGGACAGGATCTTCCCGATGCGGGCGAATGAAAGTGGAAAAGATACCGGCAAGTTGTTCCTTCTCTTCGATGCCCAATCGACCAAGATCGACGGCGTCCAAGGCTACGCGACGGGTGCGGACCGCGTGAATGACCTCGAGCAAGCCACCTGGGGGCCGGCAACGTCATCGCGCGAGAACCTGCCGATCACCAACGGACGCTACGCGGTGGGTTTCGTCACGGAGGCGGCGAGCACGGCAGCGCCGGCCAATATCAAGGACCTCAGCGTCAAGCTGCTGGTGAGGCCCCGGATCAATCCCGTGAACGAGCTCGACCTTTCCGCGGATATCGGCTTCTCGAGCGATCTCGGGCTCGAAATAAACTACTTCTAGTCGCAAGCCGTAGGAGTCGATTCATCGGTGATCCCGCCGCAGCGGGGGCAGTTCGTCGCGGCGCGGAAGTCCACCGCAGCGGGGCAGCCGGTCGCGAGCACCCATCGCCGATGAATCGGCTCCCACCATACAGAGAGCGGCGGTCAGGCCGTCGCCAAAGGGCGCTCGATGGCGGCGATACCGCTGCGTGCGTGATCGACGATCTCGCCAGCGAGACGCAGTGCATCGAGGAAGGCGTCGACCTCGTCGGCGCGCCCGGTGAACTCGGCGACCGACTGGTTTCCTGCGCGTTGCAGGAGCCGTCCGCCGAACTGGGCGAGGCACGCATCCACCGCACCGGCACTGGCTTCGACGTGGGCGACGAGGAGTTCCCGCTCCACGTGTTCGCGCCGGGTGATCTCCGCGATCTCGATCACATCGACGAGCTTTGCCGTTTGCTTGATGATCTGCTCGACAACGGCGTCGTCGCCGAACACCACGAGCGTGAGGCGTGACGCATCCACGTCGTGCGTGGCCGCCACGGTGAGCGATTCGATGTTGTAGCCCCGCGAGGCGAACAGACCGGCAACGCGCGCGAGTGCACCGGCTTCGTTCTGCAACAGCATGGAGATCAGGTGGCGCATGTCAGAACATTCCCGTGGGTTCGGCGGTGTCGGTCGCCGGCGCGTGGCGACTGGCGATCCAGTCGCCGGTGATCATCTCGGCGTAGGTCGATCCCGGGCCCACCATGGGATAGACGCCGGCATCCGGATCGATGATCACCTCGAGAAAGGCCGGGCCCTCGAAAGCGAGGAAGTCGGCGATGGTGGCGTCGATATCGTCCGGCTTGTCGAGGCGCTGCGCCCATTCGAAACCGTCGGCCTGGGCGGCGCGAACAAAATCTTTCTTATGCAGGCTCTTGTCCGAGGCTGAGAAGCGGCCCTTGAAGAACAGCTTCTGCCATTGGCGCACCATGCCGTCGCCAGCATTGTTCATCACGACGACTTTCACGGGAAGGTCGTACGTCGTCACCGTTTCGAGCTCACCGATGTTCATGCGGATGCTGGCATCGCCGTCGATGTCGATGACGGTCAGGTCGCGCCTGGCGAACTGCGCGCCGATCGCTGCGGGCAGGCCGAAGCCCATCGTGCCCATGGATCCCGACGTCAGCCAGCGACGCGGCTCGCGGAAGTCGAAATACTGCGCCGCCCACATCTGGTGTTGGCCAACGCCCGTGCTGATGATGGCGCGCCCGTCGGTGATGCGGTTGATCGCCTCGATGACCACGCAGGGATGGATCGTTTCACCGTCGCGGCAGAAGTCCATGGCATGGCTTTTCTTCAGTGCGGCGACGTGGTCGTGCCAGGGAGCGTAGTCGGTTGTGAAGCCGATGCGCTGGCCGTAAGCGAGCAGGCGCTCCAGGGACGCGTCCAATGAACCGATATGGTGCCAGTCGACCGCCTTGACCTTACCGATCTCCGCAGGGTCGATATCGATCTGGGCAATCGCGCGTGCCTTCGGTGCGAACTTGGCCGGCACCCCGACCACCCGGTCATCGAACCGGGCACCGAGCGCGAAGACGAGGTCGCAATCGTCCATGGCATAGTTGGCATAGGCGGCGCCATGCATGCCCAGCATGCGCAGGGCGAGCGGGTCGGTGGTATCGAAACCGCCGATGCCCATCAGCGTCGTGACGACCGGCAGGCCGAACGCGCGTGCGAACTCCCGGAGTACGCCTGCGGCTCCGGCTGAAACGATGCCGCCACCTGCGTAGATCAGCGGCCGCTTAGACGCGGCGAGCATGGCGAAGAATTCGGCGCACTGAGTATCGTCGATGACGGCGGATTCCACCGCATGCAAGCGAGAACGGTAGCCGCGCACCGCAAGTTCGCGCCGGCCTTCGAAGATGAGTGGCGCGTTCTGGACGTCCTTGGGTATGTCGATAACCACGGGCCCTGGCCGCCCGCTCCGGGAGATATGAAATGCCGTGCGCAAGGTGGCCTCGAGCGTGGAAGCATCGGTCACCAGGAACACGTGTTTCGCGCAGGCGCCCATGATCGTTGTGATGGGCGCCTCCTGGAAGGCGTCGGTACCTATGGAGCCCGTGGGAACCTGGCCGCAGATCACGACCAGGGGAATCGAATCGGCCATGCAATCGCGCACCGGCGTCACGGCATTCGTGGCACCCGGTCCGGAGGTGACGAGTGCGACGCCCACGCGACCCGACGCGCGTGCATAGCCGGCCGCCATGAAGCAGGCACCCTGTTCGTTGGCGGGCACGATGAGCGGCAGGGATTCGCGGCCGTCGTCGTGGAGATGGCTTTCGTTGTAGCGGAATACCGCGTCGTACACAGGAAGGATGGCGCCACCGGAGTAACCGAAGAGTACGTCGAGGCCCTCGTCGGCAAGCACTTGCACGACGATGTCCGCCCCGGTCATGGACTGGCCAGCCAGGGGATGATTCACGGTTGGACGGCGAATGTCGCCGACGGATTCCAGTTGCGCGTTCACGGGTATGTGAGTCCTTTAACGTCGAAAAGCCTGAGCTCTTGTAGGCGCCGCTTCAGCGGCGAAGGGGGCTCGCCGCCATCGGCCCGCTGCCGCGGGATCGCCGGCATAGCCGGCTCCTACAGGGTTTCGGTCAGTCAGCTTTGGCCGGTTCGGCGGCTGGCTTTGGCTGGTTGGTGGCTAGCCAGGGCATGCGGGCGCGTAGCTGCGCACCGACCTTCTCGATCGGGTGATCGAGATCGCGCTGCTTGAACGCCTTGTAGTTGGGCAGGCCAGCCTTGTACTCGGCGGTCCATTCGCGGGCGAACGTGCCGTCCTGGATCTCGGTGAGCACCTGCTTCATGCGCTGCTTCGTACCTTCGTCGACGATGCGCGGGCCACGCGTGTAGTCGCCGTACTGCGCGGTCTCCGAAATGAACTCGAGCATGCGGGCGATGCCGCCCTCATAGAACAGGTCGACGATCAGCTTGAGCTCGTGCATCACCTCGTAATAGGCGATCTCCGGGCGATACCCTGCCTCGACGAGGGTTTCGAATCCCTTGATGACCAGTTCGCTGGCACCACCGCAGAGCACGGCCTGCTCACCGAACAGATCGGTCTCGGTTTCTTCCTTGAAGTCGGTTTCAATCAGCATCGCGCGTGCACCGCCGATGCCGGCGGCGTAGGCCGTGGCACGTTCGGTGGCATGGCCAGTGGCATCCTGGTGCACCGCGTAGAGGCAGGGTACACCGCGACCGATTTCATACTCGCGGCGGACGAGCGCGCCCGGACCCTTCGGTGCGACGAGCACCACGTCGATGTCCTTGCGTGGTTCGATCTGGCCGAAGTGCACGTTGAAGCCGTGGGCGAACAACAGCGTCGCGCCGGGCTTGATGTTCGGCTCGATCGAGTTCTTGTAGATCTCGGGCTGGGTCATGTCCGGCGTGAGCACGGCGATCAGGTCCGCACCGCGGACGGCATCACCGGGCTCGGCCACGGCGAAGCCGTCGACATACGCGCGGCTCCAGGACGGGCCACCGGGACGCAGGCCGACTACGACGTCGAGTCCGGAGTCCTTCAGGTTGAGCGCGTGTGCGCGGCCCTGGCTGCCGTAGCCGAGGACGGCGATACGGGCGTTCTGCAGCGGTGCGGTGGTGGCTTGCTTGTCGGTCACGGGGTGTCTCCTTGAGATTGCGAAGGTGTCATTCGGTGGTGGCTTGTTGTGGGAACCGATTCATCGGCGATTGGGGGTCGCGACACGGTCAGGGATTCGCCGATGAATCGGCTCCTACAGATGGGGGTGCTGGATAGGGTCAGTTACCGATGAGTTCCTGCGTCATGTCTTCTTCGTCGGATCGGCGTCGGGCGGGCGCCGTACCTGTCGCCGGCGCGTCGTCGAAGGCCTGGGTCACCGCGCCTTCCGCCGCCGAGCCAACCAGGCGCGCGTACTTCGCCAAAACCCCGCGCGTTACCTTGGGTGGTGTGGGTTGCCACGCGCCACGGCGCGAGGCGAGGTCGGCATCGGTACGCAGTTCGCGCGTCGATGCATCGATGAAGATGGCGTCGCCTTCGCGGAGCAGTCCGATCGGGCCACCGCGTGCGGCTTCGGGTGCGATGTGCCCGACCATGAAGCCGTGCGTGGCACCGCTGAAGYGGCCGTCGGTGATCAGCGCCACGTCGTTACCCAGTCCGCGACCGACCAGGGCAGCGGTGACGGCCAGCATCTCGCGCATGCCTGGACCGCCGRCAGGCCCTTCGTTACGAATGACCATGACATCGCCCGAGCGGATACGACCGGCCTGCACCGCGGCGAACGCCTCTTCTTCGCTTTCGAACACGCGGGCGGGACCCGCATGGCTGCTGCGACCGTGGCCGGCCAGTTTCAGGATGCAGCCTTCCGGCGAGAGGTTGCCGTAGAGGATGCTATATCCGCCGCGCGGCTTGAACGCATGAGCGACCGGGCGCACCACTTGCTGCCCGTCGGTTGCCGGCGGCGCGGCGTCCAGCTCTGCGAACAGGCTGCGGCCCGTGACCGTCGGTGTATCCGTCAACAGCCCGGCCTTGCGTAGTTCCTGCGCGACGATGGCCGTGCCGCCCGCGGCGGTCAGCTCCACGGCGCTATAGCGACCGCCCGGCTTCAAATCGGCAATCACCGGTGTATTCGCCGATGCTGGCTCAAAGTCCTCGATGCTCAGCGGCACGCGCGCCTCGTTGGCCATGGCCAACAGGTGCAGCACGGCATTGGTCGAGCCTGCGGTCGCCGCGACCATGCGTGCGGCATTGTCGAAGGCCGCGCGCGTCATCACGTCGCGCGGCAGGCGGTTGTTGTCCAGGCAGGCCATGGCGAGTTCGCCGCAGCGGAAGGCAGCGTCACGCTTGGCCGGATCGGTGGCGGGGATGTCGTTGAATCCGACCGGTGACAGTCCCAGCGTGGTCAGCACCATCGCCATGGTGTTGGCGGTGAACTGCCCGCCGCAGGCGCCGGCACCGGGGCAGGCATGGCGCTCGACGTCGTCGAGTTCGGCGTCATCGATCTTGCCCGCGCCATGGGCGCCGACCGCTTCAAACACCTCCTGCACGGTGATCGGGCAACCGTTTCGATTGCCATGCGCAATGCTTCCGCCATACAGCGCGACACCCGGAATGTTGAGTCGGGCCAGCGCCATCGCGGCCGCTGGAATCGTTTTGTCGCAGCCGCACAGCACCACCATCGCATCCAGGCAATGACCGTCCACCGCCAGTTCGATCGAGTCGGTGATCACTTCACGGCTGACCAGCGACGAACGCATGCCGGAGGTGCCCATGGCGATGCCGTCGGTGACGGCGATGGTGTTGAATTCCACCGGTGTACCACCGGCGGCGCGCACGCCTTCGGCGGYCGCTTCTGCCAGGTCGCGCAGATTGAGGTTGCACGGCGACACGTTGGACCAGCTGTGCACGATCGCGACCATCGGACGGGCGATCGCCTCGTCATCGAGGCCGGTGGCGCGTAGCATGGCGCGTGCCGGAGCACGGTCCGGGCCGGTCTTTATCGCATCGCTGCGCAGCGTGCGGATCGGGATCTTCTTCTCGTTCATGCGGCCTCCGCCTTGGCGTTACATGCTTCCAGAACAGCGCGCGTGACCGTGTAGGTGGTCGCGTTACCGCCCAGATCGCGCGTGAGATTGCTGTGCTCCAGTACGTGATCCACGGCCGCTTCGACCACGGCCGCCTCCTTGGTCAGCCCCAGCGAATGGCGCAGCAGCATCGCTGCCGAGAGAATCGTCCCGAGCGGGTTGGCCAGTTGTTGTCCGGCGATGTCGGGCGCGGAGCCGTGGATCGGCTCGTAGACGCCCGCGCCGGGGCCACCGATCGATGCGGAAGGCGACAGGCCCAGCGAACCCGCCAGCACCGAGGCTTCATCCGTCAGGATGTCGCCGAACATGTTCTCGGTCACGATCACGTCGTACTCGGCGGGACGCGTGAGCAGATGCATGGCCATGGAATCGACCAACTGGTGCTCCAGTTCCACATCGGGGTAATCCGCACCGACGCGTGTAGCGACCGAACGCCACAGGCGCGAGGTCTCCAGCACGTTGGCCTTGTCGACCGAGGTGACCTTCTTCTTGCGCGTGCGTGCCAGCTCGAAGGCATGACGAACGACACGCTCGATCTCCACGACGCTGTAGCGGCACTCGTCGGTTGCGTCGGTATCACTGCGCGTTTTCGCGCCGAAGTAGATGCCGCCGGTGAGCTCGCGGATAAACACCAGATCCACACCCTTCGTGCGTTCGGGCTTCAGCGGCGACAGGGCCGCCGTGCGCGGGTGCAGCTTCAGCGGGCGCACGTTCGCGAAAACGCCGAGCAGCTTGCGCATGGCCAGGAGACCCTGCTCGGGACGAACCGTCGCGTTCGGGTCCGACCACTTCGGGCCACCCACGGCGCCCAGCAGGATGGCGTCCGCGGCCAGCAGCGCTTCACGCGTTGCCGGTGGCAGCGGATCGCCAAAGCGATCGATCGCGTCGCCACCGATCGCATGCTCGGCGAAAGTGAACTGATGACCGAAGCGCTCGGCGACCTGGCGCAGCACAGCTACGCCAGCCGCAGCGACTTCGGGGCCGATACCGTCACCCGGCAGTACGACGATCTGGGCCTTCATGCGGCTTCCTCCATGCGGTTCTCGAAGGTGGCGATGGCGGCTTCGTGTTGCAGCAGGAAGCCCATCTGATCGACGCCGTTGAGCAGGCAGTGACGCGAGAAGGCGTCGAGGTCGAAGCGGATCGTTCCGCCGTCGGGCAGGCGGATCGAGCCATCGGCGATGTCGATACGCAGTTCGATGCCGGGATTGTCGAGCAGCCAGCGGTGTTCCGCCGCGCTCACGACGATGGCGAGCAGGCCGTTCTTAAGCGAGTTACCCCGGAAGATGTCCGCAATCTCGCTGGAGATGACCGCCTGGATGCCGTAGTCGAGCAGGGCCCACGGCGCGTGCTCACGCGAGGAACCGCAGCCGAAGTTATGACCGGCGACCAGGATGGCGCAGCCGCGGGCGTTTGCCTGATTCAGCGGGAAGGCAGGGTTGTCGCTGCCATCGGCGGCATAACGCCAGTCTTCGAAGCAATGCTTGCCCAGCCCCGTGCGTTCGGTCGTGGTG
>NZ_JBFUJE010000050.1:0-16523 GCF_056401535.1 Luteibacter sp. P4_E6
ATCCGGGACTATTCGAAACCCGATTACAGTGGCCCRGTGCACTACGAGGCACAGGCCAACGACATCTACAAGGTCGCAGCTGCAGAAGGCCAGGACCTGCACGGCAAGAAGGTCAAGGACATGACAGCGGCCGAAACGAGTGCCCTGCTCRACGRCATCGCCCACTTTGAGTCATGGAAAGCCGGGACCGTCACGCCGACGCCCGTGATGACGGAAGAACAGGTGGCTGCCCTGAAGGCCTCTCATCCGGCCAACCACGCCGCGCCCGCTCAAGCGTCGTCAGGCCACGCCCACCCCGGTGTCTTGCGGGAAAAAGACCGTGGCGCCGCCGTCGGTACGCTCCAGACGGACCTCGCCGCCCTCGGCATCACGGCGCGAGACGGCAGCACCATCCATCCGGACAAGCACTTCGGGCCACACACCAAAGAAGCCGTGGAAGCCTTCCAGACAGCGCACGGGTTGAAACCGGACGGGGTGGCAGGACCGGCGACGATGGCCGCCATCGGTGAGGCGAAGGGCCACCTGCAGGCGACCTCCCAACAAAATGTCCCCACCCTGCTCGATGCCCGCCATCCGGCCCACGGGATTTACGAGCAAGCCCACACCTGTGTGGCAAGAATTGACCAGGAGCAGGGCCGCGCGCCGGGACCGCACACGCAAAACTTCGCGGGCTCCCTGACTTCGGCTGCTACAGCTGCCGGCTTCAACCGCATTGACCATGTCGCGTTGTCGGACGACGCCAACCGTGGCTATGCCATCCAGGGCGAGCTCAACTCCCCCTTCAAGAAGTTCGTGGAAGTCGACGTCATGCAGGCGGTCCAGACACCACTGGCCCAAAGCAGCCAGGAATCATTGGCGCATGTGCAAAACAGCGCCCAGCAGCGAGAGCAGGCACAGACCCAGCAGCAGGTCCCGCAGCAGGTGGCGCCGGACGTCCAGCAAGCGGCCGGACCTTCGATGACAAGGTGAGAAGACGGGCGGGGCCCTGCCCCGCTCTTTTCGGTGGTTTGACCGATGCAATTGCCGCGTTGACACCTTTGGGTCTTCAGGGCTGACAACATCGCGTCTGGTTCCCGCTTCCCTGTCATCTGGACGTCTGTTCAACAGTAACGCGCTATTCGACCCGTAGTTTTCTCGTCCAGGCGGGTGCGTGGCCGGCGTCCTCAAACCCTTCAATGGTGACTTTCCCGGCACGGAAAAACTGGATGTCGAGGTCAGCCTCGCCAGGCCCCGCGCTGTACCACTGCGTGTGGGTGGGGAAGTCGTAGGGGTCATACCGCCACCCTGCACTGTTAGAAACGCTCATGCCCCATCCGCCCGGCTGGGCGTTGTCTCCGAGGAACTGACCCCGCACGCGGACCCGCAGTTTTTTGCCCGCCGGAATCCTTGCCGCGAAGGCATAGGTCTTGCTGCCAAACACCGCGATGGTTTCCGGCGCAAGAACGTTCCGGCCAGCACCGCCGGTAGTCGGGTACTCGAACGACTGCGGCAAAGCAGCCGACGCAACATGGTCATTGCCTGCCGTCTTCGGCTCCCGACCTTTCTCAAACTTGCCAACCCAGCGCCCGAACGCGAATCCGGCGACGAGGCAGATGGCAGCCACACTGATGAATGGCCACGGGTTGGCTACAACCAGCGGCCAGTTGTCTTTGAGGAATGCAATCGGGTCCATGTTGTCCCTTCCTTCAATGCAACCGCATCAATACATCCCGGAGGGACCGGCTGCCAGATTTTTCCAGCAGAGCCCCCGGGCGTGGTCACCTTTGACCATCTTCAGAGGGCGGACGAGGAAGCGGGAGCCGACGACGCCAAGCAGGTCAGCAGGCACACGGAAGCGGACGTAGAGTCCGGCGGGGCGATGGAGAAAGAGGGGCTTTGGCATGAGGCGATACCCAAAACGATACCTATTCGAAGGCCGTTTCCGGGTATCGCTAATTGCCTGCAACCGTTGCGCCCCAAGGGCTACAGCAGGTTATGGAGCGGGTGAAGGGAATCGAACCCTCGTMWKYAGCTTGGGAAGCTRCWGCTCTACCATTGAGCTACACCCGCGTCGTCAGGGGATGGTAATACGTCAGCGCGGTGAGGGGAAAGGTGGCGCCCGGCTGAACGCTCCGGGGAGGCGCCCCGCCGGCCCTCGGCGGCAAGCGCATAATCGTGCCAGGGAATTCTTACGAGGTCCGGGCCATGCGTCGATTGCTCTCGCTTTCCATCACCGCAGCGCTGGCTTTGGGCGCGGCCGGTGCGACCTCGGCCCAGTCCCGAACGGTGTCCACCGCCGATATGCCCAAGCCCGGTGTCAGCTATATCTCCGGCCCCTCGACGCCGGAGCGCCGGGAAACCGTGAGCACCGGGACCCTGCCCCAGCCCGCCCGGCTTTATGTGAACGGCCAGGTTTCGGGTGGTGGCTATGACAGCCAGGGCGGGGCCTATGGCAACGGCGGCTATGACAACCAGACCGCCAACACCAACGGTGGTGGCTATTATTCGGGCGGCTACGGCAACTACCCCGGAAATGGCAATTACCCTGGCAACGGCGGCGGCAACGGATACGGCCACGGTCATGACCACGACCACGGCGGCTATCCCGGCAACGGCGGCTACCCAGGGAATGGCGGCTACCCCGGCAATGGTGGCGGCCACGGCGGCAACGGCTACCAGCCGCCCGGCAACTCGAGTTCCGTCGTCTTGAAGCCCAAGCCGCCGACCGGCAAGCCGATGGTCAAGGTCGCTCCGCCACCCAGGCAGGACCGCGACTCGAACCGCAACGGCAACAACGGCTGGAATGCCTATCCCCAGCCGATTCCCGTCAACACCGGCGTGAACGCCAATCGCCCCTCCCAGCCCGGAACCGGCATGGGCACCGGCAACCAACCCGGCACGGGCATACCCCTCCGCAGCGGTGGTAACAACGGCGGCGGCTACGGTTACGGGCACGGCCGCTGAGACCTCCTGTTCGCGGCGGCTACGGCCGCCCGTTACAATCGGCGGATGCATATCACCCTCAATGGCGATGCGCGTGATTGCGCGCCTGGCACAACCGTGTCGTCCCTGCTCGATGCCGCCGGCTATGCCGGTAAGCGCGTGGCCGTGGAAGTGAACCTCGAGATCGTGCCGCGCAGCGAGCACGCTGCCCACCTGCTCGCCGACGGCGACCGGGTCGAGATCGTCCATGCCATTGGCGGCGGCTGAGCCGCGCCCACCGACGGAAGACCCCGCATGAACCACTACTCCCCCGCTGGCGACGACCTGCTCACTGTTGCCGGACGCACGTTCTACTCGCGCCTGCTCACGGGCACAGGCAAGTACAAGGATTTCGACGAGACCCGTCGGGCGACGGAAGCCGCTGGCGCGCAGATCGTCACCCTTGCCATCCGCCGGGTGAACATCGGCCAGGACGCGAGCCAGCCCAACCTGCTCGACGCGCTGCCGCCGGATCGCTTCACCCTGCTGCCGAACACCGCCGGCTGCTACACCGCCGACGACGCCGTCCGCACCTGCCGACTCGCCCGCGAACTTCTGGACGGCCACAATCTGGTCAAGCTCGAAGTGCTCGGCGACGAGCGCACGCTTTACCCCGACGTGGTGCAGACACTGGTCGCCGCCGAAAAGCTGGTCGCGGATGGCTTCGATGTCATGGTCTACACCTCGGACGATCCGATCCTCGCGCGCCGCCTCGAAGCCATCGGCTGCGCGGCGATCATGCCGCTGGCTGCGCCGATCGGCTCGGGGCTTGGCATCCAGAACCGCTACAACCTGCTCGAGATCATCGAGAACGCCAAGGTGCCGGTCATCGTGGATGCCGGCGTCGGTACCGCGTCGGACGCCGCCATCGCGATGGAACTGGGTTGCGACGGCGTGCTGATGAACACGGCGATCGCCGGCGCGAAAAATCCGGTGCTGATGGCGCATGCCATGAAGCTTGCCGTGGAAGCCGGTCGCGCCGCGTTCCGCGCGGGCCGCATTCCACGCAAGCGCTTCGCCTCGGCGTCGAGCCCCATCGACGGACTGGTCGGCTGACATGACGCACGACGACGACACCACGGGCGACGCGCCCTACCTCCGCCGTATTCGCAGCTTCGTGCTGCGCGAAGGCCGGATGACGACGGCGCAGCAACGCGCCTTCGACGATCACTGGTCCCGTTTCGGCCTCGACTACCACGCAAGCGAACGCGATCTCGGCGCGACGTTCGGCCGCGAGGCGCCGCGTGTGCTTGAAATCGGCTTCGGCAACGGGGAGGCGCTCGCCTGGGCCAGTGAGCATGATCTGGCTCGCGACTATATCGGCGTGGAAGTGCACAGCCCGGGTGTCGGCCGCCTGATGAACGCGCTCGCCGCCCGCGAGGCAAGCAACGTGCGCGTCTACAAGCACGATGCCGTCGAGGTCCTCGAGCACGAGATCCCCGCGGGCAGCCTGTCCGAAGTCCGCATCTGGTTTCCCGATCCCTGGCACAAGAAGCGCCATAACAAGCGCCGGCTGGTCCAGCCGGCCTTCGTCCAGCTGTTGGCCTCACGCATGGCCCCGGGCGGCCTGCTCCACCTGGCCACCGACTGGGAGGCGTATGCGGAACACATGCGCGAGACGATGGAAGCCGCCGAAGGCTGGCATAACCGCGTCGGCCCGGGCGTGAGCGCCGAGCGCCCCGCGTGGCGCATCGAGACCCACTTCGAGCGTCGCGGCACGCGGCTCGGCCATGGCGTCTGGGATTATTTGTACGAATGGCGCGGTTTGACCACGACACCTTGACCGGTTAGCTGGCATAAGGGGGGCTTCGTGCTTACGGAGTCCACCCGATGTCCATTTCAAGCGTCGCCGATCTGATTGCGGAAACCCTCGAAGAAGCCGGCGTCCGCCGCATTTACGGCCTGGTCGGCGACAGCCTCAACGCCATTACCGATTCCCTGCGCGAACGCAACCGCATCGATTGGGTGCATGTGCGCAATGAAGAGGCCGCCGCGTTTGCTGCCGGTGGCGAATCCCAGTTGACCGGCGAACTCGCGGTCTGCGCCGGCAGCTGCGGCCCTGGCAACCTGCACCTGATCAACGGCTTGTTCGACTGCAACCGCTCGCGCACTCCCGTGCTGGCTATCGCCGCACATATTCCGAGCGCCGAGATCGGTAGCGGCTATTTCCAGGAAACCCATCCGACCGAGCTGTTTCGGGAATGCAGCGTGTACTGCGAGATGGTGTCCGATCCCGCGCAGATGCCCCATGTGCTCGACTCGGCCATCCGCGCCGCGGTGGGCCAGCGTGGCGTGGCCGTGGTGGTGATTCCCGGCGACGTGGCGATGCGCAAGGCACTCGTGAAGGCGGTCACGCCAGCCGCTGGGCTGTTACCGCCCAAGCCCAAGGTGATTCCGGCCGAGCGCGAACTCGATGCCCTCGCCGCCCTGCTCAACGCAGGCAAGCGCATCACCCTGCTTTGTGGCCGCGGCACCGCGGGCGCCCACGACGACCTGATCGCCCTGGCCGATGCCCTGAAGTCGCCGATCGTGCATGCGCTCGGCGGCAAGGAATACGTCGAGTACGACAACCCGTTCGACGTCGGCATGACGGGCCTGATCGGTTTCAGCTCCGGCTACTACGCGATGGAAGACTGCGACACTCTCCTCATGCTTGGCACCGACTTCCCGTACCGGCAGTTCTATCCGGAGGACGCAAAGATTGCCCAGGTGGATCTGCGCCCCGGCAATATCGGTCGGCGATGCCGCGTCGACCTCGGCGTCGTCGGCGACGTGGCCGAAACGATCCGCGCCCTGCTTCCCCGCATCGAACCCAAGCGCGTGAGCGGGCATCTCGATCGCTGCCTCGCGCATTACACACGCGCTCGCCAGGATCTGGACGAACTCGCCGTGATCGAACCCGGCCACGACCTGATCCATCCGCAACAGCTCACGCGCCTGGTCAGCGAGCTGGCGGAAGAGGACGCGATCTTCACTGTGGACGTCGGCACGCCCACCGTGTGGGCCGCGCGCTACCTGCGCATGAACGGCAAGCGCCGTCTGCTGGGGTCCTTCGTGCACGGCTCGATGGCCAACGCCATGCCTCAGGCCATCGGCGCACAGGCGTCGCATCCGGATCGCCAGGTCGTCTCGCTCTCAGGCGACGGCGGCTTCACCATGCTGATGGGTGACTTCATCACCCTCGCCCAGCAAGGCCTCCCGGTGAAGGTGATCGTGCTCAATAACGGCACCCTGGGCTTCGTCGAGCTGGAAATGAAGGCCGCCGGACTATTGGAAACCGGCGTGGAACTGAAGAACCCGGATTTCGCCGCCATGGCGAATGCGATGGGCATCCACGGCCGTCGCGTCACCCGCGCCAGTGATCTGCCCTCGGCCGTCGCCGAGGTGCTTTCGCACGACGGCCCTGCCCTTCTTGACGTGGTCAGCAATCGCCTCGAACTGTCCATGCCACCGAAAATCAGCGGCGAGCAGGTGAAGGGTTTCAGCCTGTATGCGTTGAAGGCTGTAATGAGCGGACGCGGTGATTCGATCATCGACCTGGCCCTGAGCAACCTGAGTCGTTGAGGACCCGAAAAGCGGGCCGTATCACGGCCCGCTTCAGCCGGGAGCCACCCCCAACGCGTATACTCCTGCGGCATCAATCGCCGCCTGGCAAGACCATGCCACCGCACGTCCCAACCGACCGGATCCGGATAGCCGGCTAGTGGCTCTTACCCTCACTCCCGAAATGATGCTTGTGCTGGGCCTGGTGGGCTTCACCATGCTCATGCTCGTTCTGGAGTGGATCCGGGCCGATATGGTGGCCCTGCTCGTCGTGGTCACGATCGGCCTGACCGGCCTGATTCCCGGCGACCAGGTGTTCAACGGCTTCGCCGGTAACGCCGTCATCGCGATCATCGCGATCATGATCATGGGCGCGGGCCTCGACCGCGCCGGCGTGCTCAACCTCACCGCGGCCTTCGTCATGCGCATGGCACGCGGGGTGGAGTCGCGACTGGGGGTGGTGGTGAACAGCGTCACCAGCCTGTTCAGCGCGGTCATTCCCAGCCAGGCGCTGGCGGCACTGATGATTCCCGTGACCAGCCGCCTGTCCGCCCGTACGGGCGTGCCGATGTCGCGCCTGCTGTTGCCCATGGCGTTCTGCATCCTCACCGCCACCAACACCACGCTGATCGCCAACTCGCCACTGATCGTCCTCAACGACCTGATCGCCAGCGCGAACAGCAACCTGCCTCCGGGCGCGCACACCATCCCGAAGTTCGGCCTGTTCAGCGTGACCCCGGTGGGTCTGGTACTGGCCGTGGTTGGCGTGCTGTTCTTTTACCTGTTCACCCGCAAGCTCCTGCCCGAGCGCGAAGACGATCGCCTCAAGGTGACACCTGGCCGCACGGAGAGCTACTTCGCCGATACTTATGGCATCGTCGGTGAAACCGCCGAACTCACCGTCACGGCGGAGAGTCCGCTGGTCGGCATGAGCATCGGCGAAGTGGAGCAGTTGCACGGAGCTCCGCTCATCCTGGCCATCAAGAACGGCAACGAGAGCCGTGTCGCGCCACCGTCCGATCAGATGATCTGGGTCGGTACGGTGCTCGGCGTACTGGCCCCTCGCGACGCCATCAATGCGTTCGCGAACAACCAGTTATGCCGCGTATCCATGCGCATGCGCCAGCTCGGCGAGCAATTCAACACCACGCGCGCCGGTATTTCCGAGGCGGTGGTACCGCCGAGCTCGCGCTTCATCAAGCAAACCGTCGGCGAACTGCGCCTGCGCAAGCGCTTCGGTATTTCCGTGCTTGCGGTGAATCGCGGCGACGAAGTCTTCCGCGAGGACGTCCGCTCGGTAAGCCTGCGCGCCGGCGACACGCTGGTGCTGCACAGCAAGTGGCGCGACCTGATACTGGCCGAGGAAGACCGCGACTTCGTGGTGGTCACGGACGTGCCCAAGGAAGAGGCGCGTCCCGGCAAGATCTGGCAAGCCGTCTTCTTCTTCGTGCTGGCGAAGTGCCTGGCACTGTTCACCCACCTCGACCTGTCCGTGGCAATGATGACCGGTGCCGTCGGCATGCTTCTCACCGGCGTGCTGAACATGGACGAGGCCTATAAGGCCATCAACTGGAAGACCATCTTCGTCACGGCCTGCCTGATTCCGCTGGGCTGGTCGATGGATTCCACCGGCACCGCCTCGTGGATCGCCCAGGAAGTCCTGGCCGTGCTCGGCCATGCGCCGCAGTGGACCCTGCAGCTGTCCATCGCCGTACTCACCCTGATGTTCTCGCAGGTCATGTCGAACGTGGGCGCGACCGTGATGATGGTGCCGATCGCCATCAGCGTGGCGGTGAGCACCGGGGGTAACCCCTCGGCTTACGCGCTCATCGTGGCCGTATCCTCGTCGAATACGTTCCTGCTGCCTTCCGGCCATCCGGCACTCATGATGGTGGCCGGCCCGGGCGGTTACCGCGCCCGGGATTTCCTGCGCGTCGGCCTGCCCCTGACGATCATYGTGCTGACCCTGACCCTGGTCACGATCAACTTCATGTATCGCTAAGGGCAGCCGCTAGGGGCAGCCGCTGAGCCGCGAAATTTCTCAGGTCAGCCGCACCGCGCCATCGAGCACCGTCACCGGTACCGCACGCAGGCGATCGCCCCGGCAGGGTCCCGCAGTGCAGTCGCCGGTGTCGGCCGTGAAGGTGGCGCCGTGCGCCGCGCAGATGATCGTCCCGTTGCGCACGAGGAACCGGCCCGGCGCGTAATCGAGCCGCCGGCCCGCGTGCGGACAGACGTTGAAATAGGCGCGAGCCTCATCGCCATGCCGGTAGACCATGAGCGACTCCACCTCGCTGTTGACGACGGCGTCGACCTCGATGGCGTTGCCGTCGGGAATGTCCGCMAGGAGGCAGAGGGGAGGGGTATCGGCGTTAGGAGTCATGGCACTTGTCTGTGGGGGTGGGTTGCCCCAAGGTAAAGGGGAACCACGCATGTCATTGTGCCATACGGATTTTTAACCAATGCGCTTCGTCTTCCCGCCCGTTCGCCGCTCGCGAAATCCGCTCGCCCGCGCCTTGTCCGTCGTGGCCGGTCTGGCCGTGCTCGGCGTCCTGTTGGTGTTCGGCGTGGTCGTCATCGGCGTCCTGCTGGCCGGTGGCCTGGTGTTCCTGGCCGTGCGCCAGTGGAAGCTTGCCCGCGGTGGCCGTCCCGCGGCAGCCCAGCCGTCAGTCACGCGCCCCACCGACGATCCCAAGGTCCTCGAGGGCGAGTTCGTGGTGATCCACCAGCGCGATCCGGTCCACCACTAAAACCGCGCGCAAGAAGCGGATGGTGACGGGGCTTCGCCCCGCCTACGCTGGTCTCCAACGAGTGGAGACCACGATGAAAACCCAGGTCCAGTTCATGCACAGCGCCACCGACGATGCTCTCGAACGTGCCCGCGCCACGCTCGACAGCGAGGACGGCGCCAGCGACCTCGCCACGCTTGCGGCCGTCGCAGGGCTCAGCCCCACCCATCTGCAACGCGCCTTCCGTCGCCGTTACGGGGTAAGTCCGGCCGAGTACGCCCGCGCGCGCCGTTTTGGCCAGCTCCGCGAGGCGCTTCGTGACGGTGCCGCGGTCACCGACGCCGTCTATGAGGCCGGTTTCGGCTCCGGCAGCCGCGTGTATGAGGAAAGCGACCGCCGGCTCGGCATGACGCCAGCCAGCTACCGTGCAGGCGGCGCGGGCGCCTCGATCCGCTACACCACCACCGGTACGTCACTCGGCCGCCTGCTGGTCGCCACGACGGCGAAAGGCATCTGCTCGGTCACGCTCGGCGATGACGATACCGCCCTGGAAACGCGGCTCGCGGATGAATTTCCCCTCGCGGAACGCGAGCGCGTGGACGAAGGTCGCGACGAATGGCTCGACGCCGTGATCGCTCGCGTCGCCCGCGATCTCGGTTGGGATGACGGCGACACGCCGGCGATGCCGCCCATCGATGTGGCCGCGACCGCATTCCAGTGGCGCGTCTGGGATGCGCTGACGCGGATACCGCGCGGCGAAACCCTGAGCTACGGCGAGCTCGCCGCCAAACTTGGCGTACCCAAGGCCGCGCGAGCCATCGGTCGCGCCTGCGGCAGCAACAAGCTCGCCCTGCTGGTCCCCTGCCACCGGATCATCCGCGAAGACGGCAGCCTCGGCGGCTGGCGATGGGGCATGGAAATCAAACGGCAACTGCTGGCCACGGAGCGTGCCATGAGCGCCGCTCAAGGCTGACCTTCGAACGTTTCGCTACCGCCGCACCCGCGGCGACGATATCGTTCCGGATTCACCCTGGATCGCCCATGTCCGACGCCGCCTGTACCGCGCAAGAAGCTCCCGCCGCCGCCAGCCCCCGCTGGCTGGTGCCGCTGTCATTGCTGTCGATGTACCTGATCTGGGGCTCGACTTATCTCGGCATTCGCTATGCGCTGGTGAGCTATCCCCCCTTCATGCTCGCGGCGATCCGCTTCGCCATTGCCGGTGTGGTGCTGTTCGCCGTGCTGCGCCTGCGTGGTGTCACGTTGCCGACGGCCCGCCAGTGGAAGAACGCAGCCATCGTCGGCACCTTGCTCCTCGCTGGTGGGAACGGACTGGTCTGTTTCGCCGAGCAATCGGTGAGTTCGGGTATCGCCGCGGTCGCGGTGGCGAGCATGCCGCTGTTCGCGGCGGTGTTCGGCGGCCTTTATCGCGAATGGCCCACCCGTGGAGAAACGATCGGCCTGATGCTGGGTTTCGTCGGCGTCGTCGTGCTCAATCTCGGCGCCGGGTTGTCCGGGTCACCGCTCGGTGCGATCGCACTGATCTGTGCCGCCATGGCGTGGGCCTTCGGCTCGGTGTGGTCCAAGCGCCAGGACATGCCGTCGGGGCCGATGAACACCGCGGCGCAGATGCTCTGTGCAAGCGTTTCGCTTTCGATCATCGCCCTGCTTCATGGCGAGCGTTTCCCCGCTCATCCGCAGGTCGGCGCCACGGTCGCCCTGGGCTACCTCATCGTGTTCGGCTCCATCGTCGCCTTCAGCGCCTACCTCTACGTGCTGAAAACAGTGCGCCCGGCGCTGGCCACGAGCTACGCCTACGTCAACCCACCGGTGGCTGTGCTGTTCGGCGTCGCCGTGGCCGGCGAACATGTCGGTCCCTTCGATCTGGCCGGCATGGCCATCATCCTGGTGGGCGTCGGCATTATCACAATGATGCGTACGCGCAAGGCCTGAAGGCCGCAGTTTGTGAAATCCGTCGCATAAATGGCCCATGTAGGGCACTTTTCAGAATTATTCGATGTTTGTCCGCGATAGCGACACCTAGGCTCGGGTTCTCAGTCGCAGGAGCGCCCGATGTCCCGTCTTACCCCGAAATCGTCGCGGTGTTCGCGGCGCGTGTACCTGTGCTGCGCACGCGGCGGCACCCTCTTCGGCATCGCCATCCTCGCCGTGGCCTCGTGCCAGACCTTTAGGGAGGGGCCAGCGACGGGCGCCTCCTCGCCCGTCGCGGATTACCTGGAGTACGACGCCTGCCTCGACCGCGGCGGTCGATGGCTGATGCATGCACACGCCTGCATCGAGCAAAGCGAGGCGGGCCTGCACGAACGAAGCGAAGTCTTTTAGGGCTTCGCGCAGGGGTTCGCCTCAGAGTTCGCGCAGTGCCGTGGTGACCGGCACGCGCGCGGCACGCAGTGCCGGGAACAGCCCGCCGATGAACCCGATGGCGAGCGCCCACTTGATGCCCGTCCACAGCAGTTCTCCGCTGACATGGAAGCGGAACACCACCTGGCTGAAGTTGGCGCCAAGCGTCGACGTGGTATAGCCGTTGAAGACGAGCCACACCACGCCCGCCCCGATGAGTCCACCGAGAAGGGCGAGCATCATCGTTTCGAGCATGACCGAGACCACGACGGGGACCCCGCGAAAGCCGATGGCACGCAACGTGGCGATCTCGCGGGCCCGTGCCTGGATCGCGGCGAACATCGTATTGAGCGCCCCGAAGATCGCACCGATGGCCATGATGACGCCCACCGTAATGCCCACCGCGCGCAGCACCTTGGTCAGGCCTTCGGATTGCTTGCTGAAGTAATCCTGTGTCGTGCTGACGTCCACCTTGAGCCGCGGATCGGCGACGAGGTTGGCCTTGAAGGTGTCGAAGGCGGCGGGCGAGTCCAGCATGACCGTGACCGACTGCACGCTGCTGCCGCGCCGATAGGCAGAGGCCACGCTTTGCGTATCGGCCCACAGCTCAGACTCGAGGGCGTCGTGGGATTCGAACACACCGACCACCGTCCAGGTCTGCCCGACAAGGCGGAGGGTTTTGCCGACATCGATACCGTCGAACTGCGCTTTCGCCCCTTTGCCAACGATGATCTCACCCAGGCCGGGTCGGAACTTCCGACCTTCGACGATCTTCACCTGGTCCCTGAGCGTCCAGACATCGTCACTCACGCCACGAATCGGCACGTTGGAATCGCTGTTCGGGTCGCCCTTGCGCGGCAGGTTGGCGACGACCACGAGTTCGCCCGACGCGATCGGCTTGCCTTGCGCATCCTTTTTTACGCCCGGCGCCTGCATCACGACGTTGGCACTGTCGCGATCGAGGATGGAGTTGAGCTCCGCCTGCGATCCGCCGCGCAGCACGATGGCGGTGCGGTCGTTGCCGGTGGAGCGGAGTGTCTCGGCGAAGCCGTCGCTCATCGCGAGCATGGCCACGAGTACACCGACGACACCGGCAATCCCGACCACCACGACGGATGACGAACCCAGTCGCTGGGTCACGGTGGCGAGTCCCACACGGGTCACCTGCCAAGTCTGCCGGCCACGTCGGGTAAGCGCCATCCACAGCACGAGGATCACCGCCAGCGCCGCGATGCCTTGCCACGGCAGTGCGATCCACAGCGCGAGGAAAGCGGCGACGATCAGGAGCATCAACAGGCCGAAGCCGAGTTTCTTCATCGATTTCATGTCGTATTCCTCAGCGCCCGGCGAGCGCGTCGACGATGTTGAGACGCATCGCACGGATGGCAGGCAAGGCACCGACGAGCGCGCCGATCACCACCATCAACACGAGACCGAGGATCCACGTGGAAGCACCGATGGGCGGTAGGTTGAGCGCGCCGCCGCTCATCGTCGTGACGATAGGCACCACGACTCCGGCAGCCGCCAGTCCCAGCACGCCGCCCAGGACCAGCAGCAGCACACCTTCCGCAAGCACCATGCCGAGCACGCTCTGACTGGAGAAGCCGATGGTCTTCAGGACGGCGAGTTCGTTCGTGCGTTCGCGTACGGCCTGCGCCATGGTGTTTCCGGTCAGCAGGATAAGCGTGAAGAACACCGCGCCCATGATCGCCGAAACGATAAGTCCGATGTCGCCGAGTTGCTTGGCGAACGAGGCGTTGAAAGCCTGTTCCGTCTGCGTCTTGGTTTCATGGTCCGAATTGGCCGACAAGGCATCGATTGCCTTTGCCACGCTGTCCGCCTTGTCGGCGGAGGTGAGCTTCACCACGTACCAGCCCACCGTCGTACCGACGCTGTGGAACGCGTTGGCATCTTCGAAATACTTGTGATGAAAGAAGAATTGCTGGTCCGTGCCGTTGGCGGCGCCCTTGGCTGGCGTGTAGATGCCGACGATGTCGAACGGCCAGGTCTTGTCACCGTTACGCTGAGGGAAAATCGTCGACTGCAGGGGAATCTTGTCGCCTACCTTCCAGCCGAAACGTTTCGCCAACGCTTCGCCCACGACGGCACCTGTCCGCGTCGTCTCGAAAGCCTTGCGTTGATCCGCCGGCAATTCCATCTCGCGGTAGATGTCGAGGTAGTTGTCGCTGACGGCGAAACTGAGCACGAAGTTCTTCGGGTCCTGGTAAATGCCACCGAACCAGTTCGCATAGCCCACGGACTTCACTCCGGGGATGGCCTCCATGCGCGTCTGCAGGCTCGCCGGCAGGGACTGGATGATCGAGTAACGCGAGGTGGTGATCAGGCGATCCACACCGATTACGCTGTCACCTGAGTCGAAAGCCGCACGCGTGGCGTCGAGCATGCCGAACAGAAGGAAGGCGGCGAGGATCGAGACCAGGGTGAGGAACGTGCGGGACTTGCGCCGGAACAACGCTGCCCAGATGAGATGCATGTATTTCATGCCGGCATTCCTCGCTCAGGCCACGGCTTGCTCGACAAGGGAACCCTTGTCGAGATGCAGCGTGTGGTTGGCGTACTCGGCCGCCTTGGGATCGTGGGTCACCATGACAATGGTTTTTCCGTGCTCCCGATTGAGCTCACGCAGCAGCCCGAGGATGTCTTCGGCAGACTGGCGGTCCAGATCGCCTGTCGGCTCGTCGCAGACCAGCAGCGTGGGATCGGACACGATGGCGCGCGCGATCGCCACGCGCTGCTGCTSRCCGCCGGAAAGCTCGGAGGGCTTGTGCGTGGCACGATCGGAAAGACCGACCAGCTGCAGTGCGATGGACGCGTTCTGCTTGCGCTGTGCCGCCGACAGCTTGGTCAACAGCAAGGGCAGTTCCACGTTGCGCTGGCCGGTAAGCATGGGCATGAGGTTGTAGAACTGAAAGACGAACCCGACGTGCGCGGCGCGCCACTTGGCCAGCGCGCCCGAGCCGAGCTGATCGATACGTTCGCCGGCGACCGTGATGCTGCCGCCGGTCGGCGTATCCAGCCCGCCGATCAGGTTCAACAGGGTGGTCTTGCCCGAGCCCGATGGTCCCATCAGCGCGAGGAAATCACCCTCCTCGATCTTCAGGTTCACACCGTGCAGCACCTCGACCTTCTGCCGGCCGCGCTCATAGACCTTCGAGAGATCCTGGATGTCGATCAGGGTAGCCATCGTTATGTCTCCGGACGCGTCAGGGTGAGGTTTTAGCGATGCTGACGGYGGTGCCGTCGGCGAGGGATTCGGGCGGTGCGACGACGACGGTTTCGCCCATGGTCACGCCGTCGGTAACCAGGCGCATGTCGCCGCTGGCCGGCTTCACGGAAGTCACGGGCCGGCGCTTCGCTGTGTTGTCGGCAATGACGAAAACGATGTCATGGCCATCGCGCTGCACGACGGCCGCGGCGGGAACGAAGACCCCCTTTGGCGCCACGGACTGGGCCGGTGCCCGACGCTCGAGGAAGGAAACACGCACGCCCATGTCGGGGACGATGCGGCCGTCCTTGTGCTCCAGCGCGACGCGTACCTTCACGGTGGCCTTGCCACGATCGGCGGCCGGCACGATGGCGATGACATGGGCGGGAATCTTCCAGTCGGGATAAGCGTCGAGGACGGCTTCCGCAGGCATGTCCGGCTGCACGCGGCCGATATAGGCCTCGTTGACGTCCACATCGATCTCAAGCGAATCCATGTCGACGATGGTGCCGACGCCGGTCCGCGTGAAACCACCGCCGGCCGAGAGGGGCGAGATGATCTCGCCGACCTGGGCCGCCTTGTCCGTGATCACCCCATCGAACGGGGCGCGAACCACGGTGTAGTCGAGGTTGACCTGCCCGACCTGGACCTGCGCATCGGCGGAGTCGGCCTGGCGCCGCGCCGTGTTGAGCTGCGCGCGAAAGGTGTTTGCCTGGGTGCGGGCCTGTTCCGATACCTGCTTGGATACCAGGCCGCGCCCGACGAGCGCCTCGGCGCGGTCGGCGTCGCGCAAGTCCTGGTCGAGCTGGGCCTGGGTCTGGGCCACGGTGGCATGGGCCGCCGCCGCGCTTGCCCGGGCAGCGTCCAGACTGGCGCGCAGGGCGTTGTCCTCGAGGCGGGCCAGCACCTGACCCTTCTTTACACGGTCGCCTTCTTCGATCAGCACTTCGGTCAGGGCGCCGGTGATCTGCGCGGAGACAGTTGCCTGGCGGCGAGCCGTCACGTACCCGGTGGCCTGGAGCACCGCCCCGGCCTCCGTATTGGCAGAGGGCGACACGGCCGTAGCGGTCTTTACCTCGACCGGGCGATGGGTGATGAAGGCCCATGCACCGGCACCGACCGCGAGCAGGACGGCGACCACCCCGACCGTGACCAGCGCGAGCCGGATTCCCTTGCCGCCACCCCCACCCCCGTGGGCTTCCTTGTGCGATTTATCGATCTTCAGCTGCCTCAGCAGCTCGGCGTTCGAATTCATGCTTCCCTCTGTCCCCTGCGGTCCCACCTGATGGCAGGATCATGCGACCCGAGGCGACGCTGCACCACTTCCGCCCATCAGTCATCTGCCGTGACAGGTGTCACCTGCTAACCTGATGGGATGAATACGATCATCCCCGCGCCGGCCCAGCCGAGCATCCCCGTCCTCGGCCAGACTGCGCGTTTCCCGGTCCGCCGTATTTTCTGCATCGGCCGAAACTACGCCGACCATGCCCGTGAAATGGGCGCGTCGGTCGACATGTCGAACCCGATGTTCTTCACCAAGCCGGCCGATGCCATCGTCACCGACGGCGCCGACGTGCCCTACCCCTCGGCAACCAGCGATCTCCACCACGAAGTGGAAATGGTGGTGGCCCTGGGTGCCGGCGGTTCGGACCTTTCCGTCGAGCAGGCCGGCAAGCTGGTCTGGGGCTACGGCGTCGGCCTGGACC
>NZ_JBFUJE010000051.1:0-16104 GCF_056401535.1 Luteibacter sp. P4_E6
GTTCCGTGAAGTGCGCCAGGTCGAGCTCGCTGCCAGCTTCCCGCGCATGACCTACGAAGAGGCCATGCGCCGTTTTGGATCGGACAAGCCCGACCTGCGTATCCCCCTGGAACTGACCGATATCGCCGACGCGGTGAAGCACGTCGAGTTCAAGGTGTTTTCCGGTCCGGCCAACGATCCGGCCGGCCGCGTGGCCGCCCTGCGCGTGCCGGGTGCCGCCGACCTGTCCCGCAAGGACATCGATGGCCTGACCGAATACGCCGGCAAGTACGGTGCGAAAGGCCTGGCCTGGCTGAAGGTGGACGACCTCGCCAAGGGGCGTGAGGGTATCAACTCACCCGTCGCCAAGTTCCTCGACGATGCCGCCCTCGAGCAGGTGCTGACGCTTACCGGCGCCGCCTCCGGCGACATCGTGTTCTTTGGCGCAGGCAGCTGGAAAACGGTCACCGATTTCATGGGGGCGCTCCGCATCAAGCTGGGTCGCGATCGCGGCATGGTCGAGAACGCGTGGAAGCCGCTCTGGGTCACCGATTTCCCGATGTTCGAATACGACGCGGACGAGCAGCGCTACGTGGCGCTCCATCATCCGTTTACCGCGCCCAAGGTCGACGATATCGCCGACCTTCGCGCGAACGCCGCCAACTCGGTGAGTCGCGGCTATGACATGGTCCTCAACGGCAACGAGATCGGCGGCGGTTCCATCCGTATCCATCGCCCGGACATGCAGAGCGCCGTGTTCGAGCTGCTCGGCATCGGCGCGGAGGAGGCCGACGCCAAGTTCGGCTTCCTGCTCAAGGCGCTGCGCATGGGCGCGCCGCCCCACGGCGGCCTGGCCTTCGGTATCGATCGCATCGCCGCCCTGATGGCCGGCACAGAGTCCATCCGTGATGTCATCGCCTTCCCGAAGACGACCAGCGCGCAGGACCTCATGACCGACGCGCCGTCGCCGGTTTCCGAGCCGCAGCTGAAGGAACTCCACGTTCGCGTCGCCGTGGAGCCCAAGGCCTGACCGGCGTCGCATACCGATGACCGACAACCTGCCCGAAGTCCTGCTTCTCCACGGTCTGTGGATGCGGGGATTCGCCATGGCCATGCTGCATCGGCGCCTTCGCGAAGAAGGTTTCAGCGTTCACCAGTTCGAATACATGAGTGTGGCCGCGCCGCCGGAGCAGGCGATCACTCGCCTGCGCAAGCGGATCCGCAGCCTGGGCCCGGGCCCGGTGCATGTAGTCGGACACAGCCTCGGCGGGATTCTCGCCCTGCTTGCCTGCAGGGATGACGATTTGCCGCAGGGGCGGATCGTCTGCCTCGGTTCACCGCTCAATGGTAGCGGGGCGGCCCGCGGCCTCACCCATCGCTGGGGCGGGGATATGCTGCTCGGCCGCTCGCGCGAGCTCCTCGAGCACGGCCTGGACCGTTGGGATGGCGCTCGCGAGGTCGGCATGATCGCTGGTCGCATGCCCGTCGGCCTGGGCGCCTTCGTCGGTGCGCTGGGTGACGAGCACGATGGCTCCGTCGGCGTCGAAGAAACCCGTTTGCCCGGCCTGGCCGGCCACTGCGTCTTGGAGACCAGCCACACCGGGATGCTGATGTCCGCCGATGTGGCGAAGCAGGTTGCTGTTTTTCTTCGGGACGGTCGGTTTGACACCCCCTTAGCCCCTTAACGTGATTGCGGCTAGAATCGCGCCCTCGTCAGTCCGGTAGAGCCAGGAAACGCACATGGGTAGAGGCCCGTCCATCGAAGGTCGCAAGAACGCCGAAGACGCCAAGCGCGCCAAGGTGTTCACCAAGCTGATCCGCGAAATCACCATTGCCACCCGTGGCGGCGTGCCCGATCCCAATGGCAACCCGCGCCTGCGGGCAGCCGTGGACAAGGCCCTGGGCGCCAATATGACCCGGGACACGATCGACCGCGCGATCAAGCGCGGCTCGGGTGCCGAAGGCGGCGCCGACATGCACGAGATCCGCTATGAGGGCTACGGTCCGGCGGGTACCGCGCTGATCATCGACTGCGTCACCGACAACCAGACCCGCACGGTCGCCGACGTCCGCGCTGCGCTGACCAAGCTCGGCGGCAACCTCGGCACGACGAACTCGGTGGCCTTCCAGTTCACCCGCGTCGGCCAGGTGGTCGTCCACACCGGCGGCGACGCCGATGTCGAGGCGAAGCTGGAAGAAGCCGCCATCGAGAACAACGCCGAGGACATCGTCATCGAGAACGGTATCGGCAGCGTGTTGCTCGCTCCCGATCCGATCGCCGTCGAAGCCATGCGTAAGGCGCTGGTCGCCGCTGGCTTCGACATCGACGGTTCCGACGTGGTCATGCGCCCGAACGGCCCGCTGGTGACGCCTTCCGGCGAAGCCCTCGAGCATTTCGAGAAGCTGCTGACCCGCCTGAACGACCTCGACGACGTGGACGAGGTCTACCACAACGCCATCCTGCCCAGCCAGGATGCGGAAGACGCGTGAGCTCGTGAACCCCTCGCTGTCATGACCCGCATTCTCGGTATCGATCCGGGCAGCCAGCGCACGGGTGTGGGCGTGATCGACGTGGCCGACAACGGCACGTTGACTCACGTCTGGCACGGTGCGCTCGTCATTGGCGGGGAGGCGACCTTCCCGCTGCGCCTCAAACGCATCTTTGACGAACTCTGCGCCATCATCGGCGAGCATGGTCCGGTCGAAGCCGCGATCGAGCGTGTTTTCATGGCGCGCAACCCCGACTCAGCGCTCAAACTGGGTCAGGCGCGTGGCGCGGCGATTGTCGCCATGGTCAGTAAGGGAGTGATCGTGCATGAATACGCGGCGACCGAGGTCAAGCAGGCAGTGGTCGGAACAGGCCGCGCCGACAAGACCCAGGTCCAGCACATGATCGGGTTGATTCTCGGCATCAAGGGTCCGCTCCAGGCGGACGCCGCCGATGCGCTGGCGATCGCTGTCGCCCATGCGCACACCCGGACCAGTATCGAACGCGTGGGCATCCCGCGCACGGCATGGAGGCGTCGCCGATGATCGGTCGACTGCGCKGGACTCTCATCAGCAAGCAGCCTCCGTCGTTGCTTATCGAGGTAGGCGGTGTCGGCTACGACGTCGACGCCCCGATGTCCACGATTTACGATCTCCCGGCCACCGGCAAGGAAGTCACCCTGCTTATCCATTACGCGGTAAGAGAGGATGGCGTTTCGCTTTACGGGTTCCTCCGGGAGCCTGACCGGGCCATGTTCCGTCACCTGCTCAAGGTCAGCGGTATCGGCGCGAAGATCGCGCTGGCCGTCCTTTCGGGTGTGTCCACCGACGATCTGTCCCGGCTGGTTCATGCCGGTGACGTGGTCGCACTGACCAAGATTCCAGGCATCGGCAAGAAGACCGCCGAGCGCATGGTGGTCGAGTTGCGCGACCGCGTCGACGCCGTGGGTGTACGCCTGCCTTCGACCGTTGCCGGTGAAGTCGTACCCGCCGATCCGGTGGCCGAGGCCACCGTTGCCCTCCAACAACTCGGTTACAAGCCCGTGGAAGCTTCGCGCCTTGTGCAGAAAGTCGCCGCCGATGGCGACACCGCCGAAGCCATCATTCGCAAGGCGCTACGCGCCGCGCTGGGAAGTTGAACCATGGGTCAGCATAATCACGCTGAAGAGCTGCGCAACGCGCACGGCAAGAAACTGGCCGCGCTTGCGCTCGGTGCCATCGGCATCGTCTTCGGCGACATCGGTACGAGTCCCCTGTACACGATGAAGGAGACGCTCGGCACTCACGGCATGACGCCGCAACCGATGGCCGTGCTCGGCGTGTTGTCGCTGATCTTCTGGTCGCTGTTGATGGTGATCTCGCTCAAGTACGTCACCTTCGTCATGCGCGCCGACAACAAGGGCGAGGGTGGCATCATGGCGCTGATGGCGCTGGCCCAGCGCAGTGTCAGCGGCTCGCCCCGCGCCCGCTGGGTGCTTGCGGCCATCGGTATCTTCGGTGCGTCCCTGTTCTACGGCGATGGCGTGATCACGCCCGCCATGTCGGTACTTTCGGCGGTGGAAGGCCTGGAGGTTGCTGCGCCCTCCCTCGAGACCTACGTGTTGCCAATCTGCCTGGTCATCCTGGTGGCGCTCTTCGCCATTCAGCGTCACGGCACCGAGATCGTCGGCAAGGCGTTCGCGCCGGTCATGATCGTCTGGTTCTTCGTTCTTGCATGGCTCGGCCTGCGTCAGCTCGTCGATCATCCGCAGGTGCTGTACGCGCTCAATCCCGTGTATGCGGTTCGCTTCTTCATGGAGCACGGTAAGCAGGCTTTCATCGCCCTGGGAGGCGTGGTGCTGGCCCTTACCGGCGGCGAAGCGCTCTACGCGGACATGGGTCACTTCGGCAAGAAGCCGATCCGCCTGGCCTGGTTCTTCTTTGTCCTGCCGGCCCTGCTGATCAACTATTTCGGGCAGGGCGCGCTGCTGCTGCACGATCCGAGCGCGATCGAGAATCCCTTCTACAAGATGGTGCCGGAAAACCTGCTCTACCCGATGATCGCGCTGGCCACGGCTTCGGCAGTGATCGCATCGCAGGCCGTGATTTCGGGCGCCTTCTCGATGACGCGCGAAGCGATGTCCCTGGGTTACTCGCCGCGCATGGCCGTGGTGCACACCTCCCACGAGATGTCCGGGCAGATCTTCGTGCCCTGGGTCAACCGCCTTCTGCTCGTCCTCGTGGTGCTGGCAGTGATCGGCTTCCGTTCGTCGAACAACCTCGGCGCGGCCTACGGTATCGCCGTGACCGGCACGATGACGATGACCACGTTGCTGGCCCTCGTCGTCGCACGTTATCGCTGGCATTGGCACTGGTCCGCGGTCATCACCGTGGGCGTGGTCTTCCTCATTGTCGACCTCGCATTCTTCGGCGCCAACGCGCTGAAGATCGCGCACGGCGGCTGGTTCCCGCTGGTGCTCGGCGTGGTGATCTTCACCATCATGACCACCTGGCGCCGGGGCAGGGACCTCGTGGTTCGCGAGATCAAGCAGTCCGGTCTCGCGCTCGAGCCCTTCGTTGCCAATATCTCGGACCACCCACCGCTGCGTGTGCCGGGTACGGCCGTGTTCCTCACCGCCAACCAGAACTCCGTACCGCACGCGATGCTGCACAACCTCAAGCACAACAAGGTGCTGCACGAGCGCAACGTGCTGCTCACCGTGGAGATGCTGGAGACGCCCGTGGCGGATTACGACGAGCGGATGGACGTCATCGAGTACGGCGGCGGTTTCTACGGGCTGCAGCTGCGCTACGGTTTTGCCGAGGATCCGAACATTCCGGCGTCGCTCGGTCGTGCCGGACCCAAGGGTCTCGACTTCGACATGATGGACACCACGTTCTTCCTGTCCCGTGAAAACATCGTCGCCGATGCGCGTCGTCCGGGCATGGCCCTCTGGCGCGACAAGCTGTTTGCTTTCCTGGCACGTAACGCCATGCCGGCAACGGCCTTCTTCCAGATCCCGGGCAACCGGTTGATCGAGTTGGGTGCGCAGGTCGAGATCTGACCTGATGTGCACGGGCGAGTCCTCGGTACGGCCAGGATTCGCCCGCGTCCTCGACAATGCTTATCCCTTACTCGCCCGTCGATGCGGGCCGATTCATGGATCAACGCTCGAACCTTAGCCTCGACGTGTCCGATTCGCGGACATGAAATGAGGCGATCTCATGGGTTCAGTAAAATATGCCTTTGCGCTCGCAACGGCGGCGATATGTGCCGACGCATCTGCCGGCGTTACATGGCTTAGTCGCGCCAATTGTGTGGCCGGCGCCATCAACGAGTCGGTCACCTACGACCGTCCGGCCCTCCAAACTCACTACATGTATACCCAAAGCCTGCACACGGGGTTCGGGTCGGTGGGCGGGCATTCCGTGCACGCGCCATGGAATGTGACGTGGCGATCCTACGCAGGTGACGTAGGTGATTGGAGCCGGAACACAGTGTCCGGGTATCACATGTACGGTGACGACATGGCGCGGCTTTCAACGCACTGGACGACCACCACTAACTGCAATTTGACGGAGTGGTGACATGACAGTCTCGAAGAAAAGAGTTTCCGGTCTGTGCCACGCGTTGTCCGCTGCACTCGCCCTGGCACCCATGAGCAATCTATCGGCGACGGATGTCGCTACCGCTTTTCTTAAGCCTTCGTCGGAGACCATCGAAGCGGCACACAAGGACGGCCTCGACCTCACCAAGTTGCCGACGTCCCCCGGCCTCCACATCGTTCCCCTGGAGGACTCGCCCTTCGTGGGGCCGGTCGCCGAGCGAGTCCGCTCGGAAATTGCCCAGCAGGCGAGCATTGGCTCGTACACCGCGGAGGATGGCGTTGTTCCGGATCTGCGTCTGGCTTCACAGGCAGTGGAGCCGACGCGGGGTGCGTCGTCGCGTCTCGACAGGCGATATCACTCGCTCGTCGAAATTCTCCCTCATTTGCGCTATGCGCCGATATCGGTCGCCGGTACGCGACTTGAGCACGTGCCGATGATCGAGGCAACCACGGCCGGTGGCATCGTCGGTGGGCGATGGAGCGGAGTCACGCGGTCATGGGATGTCCCCGGCCTGGGGTTCATCCAGCTCGATGAATCCGAGTATCAGGAAAGTGGCGGTTCCATCACTCTGGTCAAAGAGTGGCTCAATACGGAGGTCAACGGTCATCCTGCTACCGTCAAGACCATGAAATCTCCCGACGGAGCGACCTTGGTATCGGTTGGCTGGGTAAACGAAAGCACCGACTTTCGCTTGGATCTCCAGCCGGTGAATCGAGACGCGACCGAGATAAACCAGGAGGCGATGCTGGAACTCGCAAGGAGTCTTGGTGGCGGGGGCTGWGTGAAGCTGGTTGCCCGGTGGGACGGCCCGCGAGGGCCGTCCCACTCGTAGACCTGCCATATGCTTCCATGTCCGAGCACCGCATCATTTCCGCCACCGCCGCCATGGACGACGATGCGCTGGAAGCCAGCATTATCCCGGGCAACTGGCTGATCGAGTTGGGTGCGCAGGTCGAGATCTGACGAAGGTGTCCTAGCCGTCGGCCGATTCCTTGAACAGGCGCGCGCAGACGAAGTCGACGAAGACACGAATCTTGGGTGAGAGCTGGCGGCTGGACGGCCATACGACCCAGAAGCGTCCCTCGTCGGCGGGTAGTGCCAAAGGAATGAGTAGAAGTGTCCCGTCGGCGAGGGCGTCTCGGGCAAGGAAGTCTGGCATGTAGCCCAGCCCAAGCCCCTCGATMGTTACCGCCCGTATCGCTTCCATGTTGCTGCAGGTCAGCGGGTGATGCGCGGTGCCGGCACTGGCGAAGGGCCAGTCGCGAATCTTGCCGCTGGTCGGGAAGCGAAACTGAAGGCAATCGTGCTCGGCCAGCGCCGCGACGCTGACGGGCATGCCTCGCCGCTGCACGTAGGAGGGCGCGGCGCACAGAACGAAGCGGAAGGGCCCGAGCAGGCGCGACATGAGCCGCGAGTCCGGAAGATCGCCGCTTCGGATCACGGCATCGAAGCCATCCTCGATGATATCGACGAGGCGGTCGCTAAAATCGATGTCGAGCTCCACGTCCGGGTACATCTGGTGGAACTCTGCGAGATGCGGCACCAGGAAGCGGTATCCGATGGTGGGCAGGCTTACCTTGAGTCGCCCGCGCGGCGTTTGCGTCGACTCCGACACCATGGCTTCGGCGTCGTGCAGATCGTCAAGTACCTTGCGGCATTGTTCGTAGAAAAGTCGCCCTTCGTCCGTCAGACGGATGGTACGTGTGCTGCGCTGGAAGAGGCGCGCACCCAGCGACTTCTCCAGTCGCGCGATCGACTTGCCCACGGCCGAGGCAGAGACGCCGAGTTGCCGCGCGGCACCGACGAAACTGAGGGATTCCGCTGTCTGCACGAACGTGGCAATGCGGGCGAGGTTTACCGTGGCCTGATTCAAGACATGAAGTCCTCTATGCGCGGAATCTAGGCCTGATTATCTTTAATTGCGTCCCAAATAGCATGCAGTCCTTGCTTTTGCCAAGGAACTGTCCATGCTCACCGTCTCTCGTCCCGCGCCATCGCGCGGTCTGCCTGTCCTCATAGCGGTCTGTCTTGCCGCCGTGATCCTGCCGCTCAATTTCTCGGCAGGCGCCGTGGCCACGCTGGCCATTGGACGTGAGTTCGCCAATGCCGGCGCGCATCTGGCCTGGATCACCAATGCCTTCATGCTGACGTTCGGAAGTTCGCTGATGGCGGCCGGTGCGTTGGCCGATGAGTTCGGGCGCAAGCGCGTATTCGTGGGTGGGGTGGCGAGCCTGACGCTGTTGTCGCTTGCCTTGTGTATTGCGCCGGGCGTGCTCGCCATCGATACCATTCGGGCACTCCAGGGTTCCGCCTCGGCCGCCGCGCTGGCGGGTGGTTCCGCGTCGCTGGCTCAGGTGTTCCAGGGACGTGCCTTGATGCGGGCCTTTAGTGCGCTCGGCACGAGCTTCGGCATCGGCCTCGCTTTTGGGCCGCTACTGGCCGGTGTCCTCATCGCACACGCCGGTTGGCGTTCGATCTTCCTGAGCATCGCCCTGATCGGTGCGGCTGCACTGATCTTCGGTGCAACGACCATGCGCGAGTCGCGCGATCCGGCCGCATCGGGTGTGGACTGGGCTGGCGCCGTAACCTTCACGATGGCGTTGGGAAGTTTCACATTCGCGGTGGTGCAGGCTCCTCTGTACGGGTGGAGCAGTCTGCCGACCGTCACGCTGTTGGCCGCTTTCGTGGTGTTTGCGGGCCTGTTCGTCTGGGTGGAGTTGCGGGTTCGCCGTCCCATGTTGGATCTTTCGCTGTTTCGCTTTCCGCGCTTCGTCGGGATCCAGTTGCTGCCGATCGGCACGTGCTACTGCTACATCGTCCTGTTAGTTTTGCTGCCGSTGCGATTCATCGGCATCGACGGTCGCAATGAGTTGGATGCGGGTGTGCTGATGCTGGCCCTTAGTGCGCCCATCGTGGTGGTGCCTTCGTTCGCGTCATGGCTTGCTCGTTGGATCGCGCCGGGCGCGCTTTCCGCATCGGGATTGCTGGTGGCTGCTTTCGGTCTGTGGCTCATGAGTCGCGTTCCCGGGGGCAACCCGGCGGCGATGATTCCGGCCATGTTGCTCATCGGATGCGGCGCGGGATTTCCTTGGGGGCTGATGGATGGGTTGTCGATGACGGTCGTGCCCATTGACCGCGCAGGCATGGCCACCGGCATTTTCAGCACCACGCGTGTCGCCGGGGAAGGTGTGGCGCTGGCCATCGTGATGGCCGTGCTCACCTCCGTCGTCGATGCAAGAATTCGCCTGACCGATGYCGGGCAGCTTCTTTCTCAGGGTGCCGCCAGGGACCTGGGCGCGCGGCTCGCGGCCGGTGATCTGGCGCAGGCGCAACGGTGGGCGCCATCGATTCCGCGCGCCTTGCTCGTGCAGCAGTACGACGAGGCGTTCCGCATCCTGCTTCTGGTGCTTTCCGCCATCACCTTGACTGCCGCGGTGGTGACCTTTCTCTGTCTCTCGTCACGGAGGGTGACCGTACGCCATCACGCGCATTCCGAAGGATGAACCGCGAAGCGGTAGGTCGGCTAAACCCTGCCATAATGCGGCCATGTCCGAGCACCGCATCATTTCCGCCACCGCCGCCATGGACGACGATGCGCTGGAAGCCAGCATTCGTCCGAAACGGCTTTCCGAGTACCTCGGTCAGGAGACGGTGCGCGAGCAGATGGCCATCTATATCGAGGCGGCGCGGCGCCGGCAGGGCGCGCTGGACCACGTGCTGATCTTCGGGCCCCCGGGCCTGGGCAAGACCACGCTGTCCCACGTGATTGCCAACGAGCTGGGCGTAAATGTCCGCTCCACCTCGGGTCCGGTGCTCGAGCGCGCGGGGGATCTCGCCGCGCTGCTGACCAATCTCGAGGCAAACGACGTCCTTTTCGTCGACGAGATCCACCGCCTGTCTCCTGTCGTCGAGGAAGTGCTCTACCCTGCCATGGAGGACTTCCAGATCGACATCATGATCGGCGAGGGCCCCGCGGCCCGCTCGATCAAGCTTGATTTGCCACCGTTCACCCTGATTGGCGCGACGACCCGCGCGGGCCTGCTCACCGGCCCCTTGCGCGACCGTTTCGGCATCATCCAGCGGCTGGAGTTCTACAGCGTGGACGAGCTGACGGCCATCGTCCGTCGTGCGGCCCGCATCTTCAACATCGAATGCGACATGGAAGGGGCCGTGGAGATCGCCCGGCGCTCGCGGGGCACGCCCCGTATCGCCAACCGGCTGCTACGTCGCGTGCGCGACTTCGCCGAGGTCCGCGGCGACGGCAAGATCACCCATGACCTGGCGCGCGCGGCCACCGACATGCTCCGGGTCGACGCCCTGGGCTTCGACGACCTCGATCGCCGCCTGCTGAAGACCATCATCGAGAACTTCGATGGAGGCCCGGTCGGCGTGGAATCGCTCGCCGCTGCTCTCAGCGAGGATCGTGGCACCCTGGAAGACGTGGTCGAGCCTTACCTGATCCAGCAGGGCTACCTGATCCGCAGCGCTCGTGGCCGCATGGCGTCCGCCAAGGCCTGGCGCCATCTGGGCCTGACCCCGCCACCGCGCCAGACGGTGGCTCCAGACCTCTTTTCGGACGACGCATGAGCGCCTTCAGCTGGCCCGTAAGGATTTACTGGGAAGACACCGATGCCGGTGGTGTCGTCTACCATTCCAACTACCTTCGCTTCATGGAACGGGCCCGCACGGAGTGGCTCCGCGCTCAGGGCATCGACCAGGTGGTGCTGCGTGAGGCGACGAGCCTGGGCTTCGTGGTCCGGGACATGCAGCTCGATTTCCTCCGCCCGGCCCGTCTGAATGATGAACTCCTGGTCAGCGTGGGCGTCAAAGAACGTCGTTCAGCCAGTATGCTGTTCGATCAGGAGATTGTGTGTGGGGGCACGACGCTGGTGCGCGCTACGGTGCGCGCGGCTTGCGTGAACCTCGACACGATGCGCCCGGCCCAGATTCCGGCGGACCTGTTCCCCAACGAATTCCCCATTTACTAAAGCCATAGATACCGGCGGAGAGTCTTCAAGCGATGAACGGTGGATTGAACATTTTCAAGCTGGTCGCGGAAGCGAGCCTGCCCGTACAACTGGTCATGCTCCTGCTGCTGGCGTTCTCGTTCCTGTCGTGGGTGATCATCATCCGCAAGTACAGCCAGCTGAAGACCGCCCACGACAACGCCGAGACCTTCGAAGACCGTTTCTGGTCGGGTGCGGATCTTGCCGCCCTGTTTCGTGAGGTGGGTAATCGCGAGGGTCAGCACGGCATCGAGAACGTCTTCGAAGCCGGCTTTCGCGAATTCGCCCGCCAGCGCCAGCGCCGGGTGTCCGACGCTGACCGCATCATGGAAGGTTCCGAGCGCGCCATGCGCGTTGCCGGCACCCGCGAGATCGGCAAGCTCGAGCAGAACCTCGAATTCCTCGCCAACGTCGGCTCGATCAGCCCGTATATCGGCCTGTTCGGCACGGTGTGGGGCATCATGGGCGCCTTCCAGGGCCTCGGCGAGATGAAGGACGTGACGATCTCCGTGGTCGCCCCGCACATCTCCGAAGCGCTGATCGCCACGGCCATGGGCCTGTTCGCCGCGATCCCGGCCGTCTGGGCGTACAACCGCTTCGCCACCAAGGTCGAGCGGATCGCGTCGCGCTACGAGGTCTTCCAGGAAGAGTTCTCCTCGGTGCTGCAGCGCCAGATCCACGCCGACGACGTGGCCTGAGCCCGCGCCATGGCTACGCGCAACGTTCATCGCCGCCAGAAGCGGAAACTGAAGTCCGAGATCAACGTCGTGCCGTATATCGACGTCATGCTTGTGCTGCTGATCATCTTCATGGTCACCACGCCGATGATGAACCTCGGTGTCGATATCCAGCTTCCGCAGACCAATGCAAAGTCCCTGCAGGATAAGAAGGACCCTGTCGTCGTCTCCGTCGATGAGGCCGGTACCATCTACCTCACCGCCAACGGCGCCAAGCGCGAGCCGGTGAGCGCGGACGAGTTCAAGGCCAAGATCACCGCCTTCCACGACGCCAACCCGGAGCTCCAGGTTCTGGTCGCCGGCGACGAGCGCGTCGGCTATGGCAAGGTCTATTCGATCCTCCCGATCCTTCAGGAGGCCGGTGTCTCCAAGATCGGCCTGATGAGCCAGCCGCAGTCGGCGCAGAATGGAAAACCGTAACGGCACGCCCCGCGCGGTCGTCCTCGCCGCGCTTCTCCATCTGGGCATCGTGGCCTTCCTGGGCTTCGCGATCATTCCCTGCACGGACTACGAAAAGTGGGCCGAAGCGTTGGGTGTGCCCGCGGAATGGAATCCGCTGAAGTGTCCGGCGCCGATCCAGCTTCCGGGTCAGATCATCGAAGCGACCCTGATCGGGCCCACCGGTGCGCCGCCGCCGAAGCACGCGACCAAGCCGGTGCCGAATACGGTGCCGCCTCCGCCGGCGCAGCCGACGCCGACGCCCCCTGAGCCCGAGAAGCCGAAAGTCGAGACCTTGCCGCCTCCGCCGAAGACACCCGCCCTGAAGGACCAGGAGAAGGTGGTCGATGACGCCGTGCAGAAGGCCGAGAACGCCAAGCAGTTGCAGGAAGAGCAGCAGCGCCAGCGCCAGGCCGAGCTGGACGCTCAGCAGGACGAGAAGAAGAAGCAGAAACAGAAGGAGATCGACGAGATCTTCAAACAGCTCGACGCCGCCAAGTCGCAGACCAAGCAGGCCGACAGCAAGAAGAAGCAGGCCGACCAGCAGTTGAAGGACCTCGAGAACGCCAAGGACGACGGTCGCGATGACGTCCCGGCCGCCGACAAGCTCCAGACGGGTCAGAACGGCAAGGACAACAGCAAGCAGGCGTTGTACATCGCAGCGATCCAGAACGCGGTGACGCCGAACTGGCTGCGTCCGGACAACATGCCGAACGCCCCCTGCATGGTGCACATCACCCAGATCCCGGGTGGTCAGGTGCTGAGCGCAAAGGCCGACGCCAGCTGTCCTTATGATGCTTCCGGCAAGGCCTCGATCGAGAATGCTGTACTTCGCGCCCAGCCGTTGCCCTATGCGGGCTTCGAGGACGTGTTCCAGAGAAACCTCACCTTCACGTTCCGACCGCAATGATGGTGCCCGCCCCGATCCGGTCGATGCCGGGCGGGGCGGTTCAGATTCGGGTCATGCTGTCCGGCCCCATCGCGTTACCATGCCGTCGCCGTCTCACACTTCCAGGTCGCAATGAATCCGCCCATGCGCAGAACGCTTTCCCGCCTCGCTCTCCTCCTGGTCGTGCTGACCGCCTTCGTGGCCGGCCCTGCCGCTGCCCAGTCGCTCAACGTCGACATTGTCGGTGGCCTCAAGACCGCAACGCCTATCGCCGTGGTGCCTTTCGCCCAGGCCGGCGGTGCGCCGCTGCCGACCGACGTCGCAGACGTCATTCGCGCGGATTTCAACCGTTCGGGCAAGTTCCGTTCGCTCGACAAGGCCGACATCGTCGAGACGCCGTCGCAGGGATCGGACATCAAGTTCCCGACCTGGCGCCTCTTGAAGCAGGACTTCCTGACCATCGGTCGCATCAACGATGCGGGCGGCGGCATGCTCAAGGTCGAGTACGAGCTGTGGGACGTGAACAAGCAGCAGAGCCTGCTGGCCCAGTCGTTCACCGCCCCGGCGGGTGACCTGCGTGGCGTTGCCCACCAGATCGCCGACCAGATCTATGAAAAGATCACCGGCGTCCGTGGCGCCTTCTGGACCCGCATCGCCTACATCACGGCGGTGGGTACCGGTAACAACGCGACCTATTCGCTGATCGTCGCGGACTCGGACGGCTTCAACCCGCAGACCGTGGCCCGTTCGCGCGAGTCGCTCCTGTCGCCGTCCTGGTCGCCGGACGGCAACAAGATTGCCTACGTCTCGTTCGAAAGCGGCAACTCGGCCGTCTACGTACAGAACATCTCCACCGGTTCGCGCAGCCTGATCGCCGCCCACCCGCGTGGCATCAACAGCGCACCGGCCTGGTCGCCGGATGGCAGCAAGCTTGCCGTGAGCCTGTCCTACGTGGGTAACCCCGAGATCTTCGTGATCGACGTGGCCAGCCACGCCGAGACGCGCCTGACCAACAACTTCTCGATCGATACCGAGCCGACGTTCACGCCGGACGGCCAGAGCATCCTGTTTACGTCGGATCGCTCGGGCAAGCCGCAGATCTACCAGATGTCAGCATCGGGTGGTGCGGCCACGCGCGTCACCTTCCAGGGCGGCTTCAACGCCAGCGCCTCGGTGAGCTTCGACGGCAAGCAGATTGCGATGGTGCAGGGCAACGGGAACGTGTATCGTATCGCTATCATGGACCGCAGTCTGGGCGGGCAGGTGCGCTTCGTTTCCCCGGGTAACGTGGACGATTCGCCCAGCTTCGCGCCAAATGCCAGCATGCTGCTTTATGCGGCATCGCAGGGTACGCGAGGTGTCCTGTATGCGGTTTCGGCAGACGGCCTGGTACGCCAGCGTCTCGTCCTCGCGGACGGTGACGTGCGCGAGCCGTCCTGGGGACCCTATAGACAGCGTTGATGGCGCGCCCGTTTCGGGCCGCGACATCGGCAAAGTCCAGGGAAGGGGCGCGGGTGTTCCGCGCCTTTTCTGCGGACGCAAGGTTAACCGGCAGTTGCTTTAAAGGCAGTCGCCGGAACGAAGACGCAGGGTGCGGGACAGCACCCCGTCGGCGTAGATGTAAGTAGAAAAACAGCCGGACAACCGGCGGTGCCTGTCCCGAAACCGTATATCGACTGTCGGAACTCAACTGTTGAAGGAACGTCCCATGAATAAGACCGTTAGCGTCACCCTGGCCGCCCTGCTTTGCGTGGGCGCGGTCGCCTGTAACAAGAAGACTGTGAAGCCTGTGACGCCGCCCCCGGCTGAGCCGGTTGCACAGACCACGGCCCCCACCAATGACGGCAAGTACCAGCCGTCGGATCTCGATACCGATGCCTGCCTCCGTCAGCGCGTTGTGTACTTCGATTTCGACAAGAACGATGTGAAGCCGGAATTCCAGCAGATCATCGCTTGCCACGCCAAGTACCTGCAGGACCGTCCGCAGTCGGCTATGACCCTCGAGGGCAACACCGACGAGCGCGGTACGCGTGAGTACAACCTCGGCCTCGGCGAGCGTCGCGGCAATGCCGTTTCCAGCGCCCTCCAGGCTGCTGGCGGTTCGGCTGGCCAGGTCAACGTCACGAGCTACGGTAAGGAAAAGCCGACCTGCCGTGAGCACAACGATGATTGCTGGTCCAAGAACCGTCGCGTTGAGATCGTCTACACCGCGAAGTAAGTAATGAAGAAGCTTCTGGCTAACCGTTTTATGGCCAGGCTTGGCGTGGCGGGCGCAATTGCGTCCGCCACGCTTTTTGGTCTGCCCGTCCACGCGCAGGACTCCCGCTTGAGTCTCGCCGACCGTGTGTCGCGCCTCGAGCAGCAGTCCCAGAAGGACGCCGGTACGACTCCGCTGGTCAACCAGGTCAACGATCTCCAGCAGCAGCTTTCGCAGTTGCAGGGTCAGATCGAAGAGCTGCAGCACCAGAACCAGCAACTCCAGGATTCCCAGAAGGCGCAGTACGCGGATGTCGATTCGCGGCTGGGTCGTCTTGAAAAGGGTGGAGCAGCGCAGGCCCCGTCGCCCGCCGCGTCCCCCAATGCACCCCAGGCTCCCGCGCCCACGCCTACGGCAGTCGCTCCGGCGGCAGGCCAGCAGGCAGCGCCCGCGACCGCGCCGACGGCCGCGGCCAGCGCCACCGAACAGGCTGCGTACGACGCTGCGTTCAAGTCGCTACGTGCGGGTGACTACGTCACCGCTTCGCGCGGGTTTCGCGACTTCCTGACCAAGTATCCGGACAGCCCGCTCGCGCCCAACGCTTATTACTGGCTGGGCGAGTCGTACTACGTGACCATGAACTATCCGGTGGCGATCGAAGCCTTCCAGCGACTGGTCAAGCAGTATCCGCAGAGCGACAAAGTCTCCGATGGCCTGCTCAAGGTCGGCTATTGCCAAATCGAGCTGAAGCAGCAGGACGCAGCCATCGCGACTCTGAAACAG
>NZ_JBFUJE010000052.1:0-15971 GCF_056401535.1 Luteibacter sp. P4_E6
GATGCAGACGATGTGTCCCGCTTTGCGGCGGCGGATCATCGGCATCACCAGCGGGTGAAGCACGTTGTAAAACCCGTCGAGGTTGGTTCGCAGTACCTGATCCCAATCCTCGGAGGTGAGGCCCGGAAAGGCGCCGTCGCGCGTGAGGCCCGCATTGCAGACCACACCGTAGTACGCGCCGTGCTCTCCAACATCGGCCTCGAGCGCAGCGGCCGACGCGGCGCGGTCGGCGATATCGAACTGGATGACGCGTGCCGTGCGACCTTTGGCGACGATCTCGGCGAGGACGGCGTCGGCTTCGTCGCGGCGAGAGCGGCAGTGGACGACGATGTCATAGCCGGCGTCGGCGAGATTCAGCGCGATGGCGCGGCCGATGCCGCGGCTGGAGCCGGTGACGAGGACGGTATCGTTCATGGCGCGGTTCCCTTGGAATCGAGAGTGTTGCGTGGATCGAGGAAAGGCGTCGGGTCGGGCGGACTGAACACCGTCAGGCGTGCCTCGGCGTGCACGCCCGTCGTATCGATGCGACAGCTGAAGGCGGCCATGCCGTCGTCGTCATGGAAGGTTCGGACGGCTTCGATGAGAAGCTTGGCTCCCGGCGGAAACATGTCGGCATCGACCCTGTAACTGCGTGTGCCCAGCAGGAAGCCCGGGCGGATCTCACCCCCCGCGGCGAGCACCTGGCAGCCGTTCCACGCCGCGATAGCCTGCGCCATCAGCTCGATGCCGGCCCAGCCGGGCAGACCACCGGATTCGATGAAGGCATCGCCGCGGCGGATGGCACGCTCGCAGACGATGCGTTCGGGATCCCATTCCACCACGCGATCGAGCAGGATCATGCGACCCGCGTGTGTGAGCAGTTGTTCGATGGGCCACAGGGTCATGGTGCGTTCGCCAGGATCAGGCTCGCGTTGTTTCCGCCGAACGCGAAGGAGTTGCTCATGAGGTAACGGCGGCCGGGTGGGAGGCGACTGTCGCCATCGGTAAAGGCCAGCGGCGGCAGCGACGGGTCGGCCTCGCCATCCCACACGTGCGGTGGCAGGCGCCGCTGCGGGTCGGTGAGGGCCAGCCAGCAGAAGGCGGCCTCGAGCGCGCCGGCAGCACCCAGCGTGTGGCCGGTGAGTGCCTTGGTCGACGAGCAGGGTACGGGGCGGCCGAACGTCGCCGCGACTGCGCGGCTCTCCATTGCGTCGTTGTGTTCGGTGGCCGTGCCGTGCAGGTTCACGTAGTCGATCATGCCCGGCGCCAGGCCGGCTGACGACAAGGCCCTTGCCATGGCGTCGCTGGCACCGCGACCTTCCGGATCCGGCGAGGACATGTGGTAGGCGTCCGAGCTTGCGCCGCCGCCGAGAAAAGCGACGGGCGCATGGTCGCGCGTCATCATGAAGAGAGCGGCCGCCTCACCGATGTTGATGCCATCGCGACGCCGCGAGAACGGCTGGCAACGGGCCGCGGCCATGGCTTCGAGCGAATGGAAGCCATTCGTCGCCAGGCGGCACAGCGTGTCCGCGCCGCCGCAGATCACGGCATCGCACAGGCCTGTCTTCAGCAGGCGTGCCGCGCTGAGCAGGGCGCGGGCACCCGAGGTGCATGCGGTGGAAATGCCGTAGGCAGGGCCGGCAATACCCAGCCACTCGGCAAGAAAGGCGGCCGGCGCACCGAGTTCCTGATCCGCATACTGGTAATGCGCCGGCCAGCTGCCGGTCTGGCCGAGCGCGGCAATGCTGCCCGTCGCCTCCTCGATGCCGGTCGTGCTGGTACCAATGACGATACCGACCCTTTCGGCACCGAAGCGCAGGACGGCAGCGCGGAGCTCCGCTTCGATTTCCTGCGCGGCGAGCATCAGCAGGCGGTTGTTACGCGTATCCCGGTGTAAGAGTTCGGCGGAAAGCGCCGGCAATGCCGCGGAGACATGGCCGAGGCGTAGCGTGTGTTCGGGTACCCATCCGCCCAGGTCTTGCAGTCCATGCCCGGCAGCGTCGAACATCGCTTCGGCCACCGCCTGCTTTCCCACACCGAGCGAGCACACGACGCCGAGGACATTCAGGTAGGTCGTCATGTCGTCAGCCCGGCTTGCGCGCGGCGACGTTGACCAGGGTTTCCTCGCGCTTGCCCACCGGCGGGGCGGCCTTGAGGCCCCAACGTTCCAGCAGGCCGAAATCCTTCGCACGGCTCCACCACAAGTAGGGCAGGGATACCTGTGCCTGGGTGAATACGAAACCGCGCCCACGAAGCATGGCCAGATATTCGTCGGCGCTCTTCTGGACATGCATCGGATGACGGAAGAACCAGCGGATCACCCAGGAGTCGATGTACGCCTTGGTGGACTCGGCGAACAGCAGCAGTCCGCCCGGCTTGAGCACGCGCCAGAACTCGTCCAGAGCGCGTTCCTGTTCGACCAGGTGATGGAATGTCTGGTGGCAGAACACGGTATCCACGCTGGCGTCGGCCAGGTCGATACGCGCGCAATCGCTCGTGAACAGTTCCACGTCGATGCCCTCACGTGCCGCCTCCGCACGCGACAGCTCGATACTGTGGGGATCCGCGTCCAGGCCGAGCATGCGCGCCGGGGCGAAGACGTCGCGCAGATAGCGAAACGAACGCCCCTGGCCGCAGCCGACATCGAGCAAGGTGCCACCCTGCGGCAGGGGCTCAACCGCCAATCGCTTGAGATCGTTGATGGCCACGCGCAGGACGTGGTGCTGCCAGGTATGGGTGCGCAGGAAGACGAAACCGATCCGGGTTTCCTCCACGTAGGTGGCGCTGGCGTACTTCATCAGTGAGGCGTCCATGGCAATCAGGGCAACGACTGTCGCGCCAGGTGGCGCTCGACATCGTCGATGAAAACGGAAGGTGAGACCAGCTGCATCTCGCCATCGGTGAGCCTGACCGCGACCTGGATCGTGCTGGCGCGGGTCAGTCGCTCGTGGGTGGCGGCGTCGCTGAGGGTGTAGTGGATCTTCAGGCGGTTCTGCCATTCGACCAGCTCGGCACGTACGACCAGCTTCTGGCCGAAACGTGCGGCGCGCGCGTAACGCAGCTGCATGTCGATGATCGGCCACGCATAGCCGGTGTCTTTCATGCGCACATAGTCGTGGCCGAGGGCTTCGAGCAGGGCACAGCGTGCGACCTCGAGGTACTTGACGTAATGGCCGTGCCAGACGACTTCCATTGAATCGACATCGAAGAAGGGAACGGTCAACTCCGTGTCGACGGCGAATACACCGTTAGCGCGCATCGTGGGCTCCGTTCGTACCGTGCCAGTACGGGTGGAAGTTGAACCATTGCAAAGGGGCGGCGAGGCAGTGCTGCGCGAGCCATTCGGCGTAACGCGAGACGGCGCCGGCGATCGCGGCACCGCGAGTGGAACGTTCCCACGTGGACGCATCGTCGAAGCGACGCAGGTGGATGGTGTAACGGCCTGCATGCTTGATGCAGCAGACCAGGTTGACCGGGCAGCGCAGCATCGCGGCCATCAACCAGGGGCCCTGAGGAAACGCAGCCGGGGCACCGAGGAAGTCGACGTTCACGCTGCGGCCGCCATGCTCCGGGACACGATCACCGGCGATGGCGACCCATTCGCCGCGCTCGAGGCGTTGCGACAGATCCATCATCGCCACCGTATCGAGGTCACCCACATGCATCAGGCGGAGGCGACGGTCACCGGATTCGCCAAGCAGGCGATTGAAATGCGCCGCATGGGGAAGATGCATCAGCACGTTCAGTGCCACGCCTTCGCCGATCTCGGCCATGGCGCGGCAAACATCGAGATTGCCCAGGTGCGTGCAGACGAGCAGTTGCCCCCGCCCGCCGGAACGAAGCGAGTCGCGCACGCCGTCGGGGTCGTCCATGTCTACCGAGGACAAGCGCAGCTTGCCGCGCCAGACGTCGAAACGATCGAGCATGCAGTCGCCGAAGGCGAGGTATTGCGCGAGCACCGGACGCTGGCGGGGAAACAGGTCGGCGCGACCGCTCCAGGCAGCCAGTCGCCGTTGGTAGTCGCCCACGATGCGCCGCGTAGCGCGACCGGTAACGAAGAAATACAGCACGATGAGGTAAATGACCGGAGCAACGGGCCGCCGCCCGAGCAGGCGCACGGCGACGGACGTGAGCTTCATGCCGAGGAAGCTTCCACGTTCTTTTCGTGACGCCCAGTGCGTCGTCGCGCCTGCGGACTCAGGCATGGGTGCCTTCCAGGCGCAGGTGCGCGGACGAGTAATACGCATCACCGGTGCGATAGGCGAAATGCAGGCGTCCGCGCACGGCGTCGTAGCGCAGCGTTAGTTCCACGCGATCGCCGGGACGCAGCAGGCGCTGGAATTTCAGTCCATCCATGCCGCGACACGTAGTCGGTGTGCCGAGCCGGGGCGCGGCGAGCTCGAGCGCCCAGCCGATCTGGACGACGCCCGGCAGGACCGGCGCGTCCGGAAAGTGATCGGCGAAGCAGGCAAGGTCCAGCGGCAGCTCCAGTTCGATGACATGCGTGTCGCCATCGAGGCGTTCGCCCATCACGCGTGGCGCCGTCGRCAACGCGGCCTGCAGGAGCGCATCCACCCGCGCGGATTCCGGCAAGACGTCGACGAAGCGCCAGACCATGGGCGTCGACAGCGCATCGTCGCCTGCCGCTTGCTGCCCGAGTTCATTGATGAGGCCTGCCCGCCCATGACGCAGCAGCGCCGTGCGTCCGGCAGGTGTGAACGCCACGACCATGCCCGGGCCGAGCTTGCCGGCGTAGCCGCCCGCGGCCGCCGCGACCCAGGGGTGCGAGAGCAGGCGCCCGGCCGCACCGTCCATCGGTGCCTTGTTGATCCGGCGACGCAGGCGCTGGCGCAGCAGCCACTCGCCGAGAAAGAGCACGCCCATCACGGAGTAGGCCAGAATGCCGTTGTAGAACGTCCACCATGAGAGCGGGCCCCACTTGGCCAGCAGGCCGGAGGCAGTGCCGTTGAGCAGGAAAAACACCACCCACACCCAGGTTACCTTGCGCGTGTAGCGCACGGCGACAGGTGGCAGGTCGGGCTCGGTGACACGCGCGATGCGCTCGATCATCGGTGGCCCGAATTTCAGGCTGAGACCGAACGYGGCCAGGAGTAACGCGCAGATCAGGCTGGGGTACCAGCGCAGCAGATCGTCTTCGCCGCCGAATGCGAGCACCGCGCAGTAGATCAGCGTTACGCCGAGCATCCAGCGGCCGCCGGGCTGGCGCCACAGGGCGGGTGCACGCACCAGCCACAGGCCACCGAGGATCAACCCGAAGATCGGCGTGGACACGTGGTCCATGCCGAAGTAGACGATGAAGGGATAGAGCACGCCGACCAGCAGCAGTGCCGCGTCGCTCAGTTTGCGCATGGGGCGCCGTTCGCTTCGACGTAGTGGGCGAGGCTTCGTACCGTCTCGAAGTGGCGTCGGGCGTCACGTGAATCCGAGGCGATCTTCAATCCGTAGCGGTTCTGCAGCGCAAGCGCGAGCTCGAGGGCATCGACCGAATCCAGGCCGAGCCCCTGGCCGAAGAGCGGCTGGTCGACGGCAATGTCGTCCACCTTGAGGTGTTCGAGAGCGAGCGTCTCGATGATGAGTCCGGCGATGTTCCGTTCGAGGTCATTCATGCCTTGAGTTCCCTGGCGTAGAGTTGGTGGAGGTGGGCATTGAGCCGACGCGAGGCTATCGGCGCGGGAGCGGCTTCACTGAAGGCCGCGACGGGAATATCGTCGCCGACCCGGATATGCACGTGCACGCGGCGCTTCGGCACGCTGTACCACGGTTCGGCCTTGGTCAACGTGGTCGGCACGACCGTGATGAAAACCGGGGTGACCGTACGTGCGCCGCGCACGGCAATGGCGGCAGCGCCCCGATGGAAGACGGGATCCTGGCCGGGCGTCGTGCGCGTACCTTCCGGAAAGATGATCAGGGTCTGGCCGTCGCGGAGGACATCGGCCGCCCGGTCGAGCATCTCGGCGCTGCCGTCGTTACTGATGTAGCCGGCGGCCATCACCGGCCCACGCATGCAGGGGTTCTTCCACAGGCTGTGCTTGACCACGCAGTTGGCCTCGGGAACGTGGCCGATCAGGTAGACCACGTCGATTAACGAGGGGTGGTTGGCGACGATCATCTGGCCGGGTTGGCCAAGGCGCTCCACGCCGTCGAAGCGAAACGCGACAGTGCCGGTGCGGTACATGAACTGCGAGTGCAGCCAGAACGCGCGCCCGACCGTTCGCCGGGCACGGCGACGGCGCACCGCTTCGGGTCCAGGCCACGCCAGCACCACAGGGAGTACGACCACGCGCAGCACGATGCCGCCGATGCCGAACAAGGCGAAGCTCAGGGCGGTGCAGACGAAGCGCCAGGCCCAGAAGTCGCCTCGGCGGATCACGGTACCGGTTGCCAGGTCCATCGACGCATCTTCCACGGGTGGTCCAGGATCGCGCCATCGTGCAGTGCGCGGACGAAATGCAGGGCGTGCGGGCCAGGGGCCGACGGTGCGGCCTCTGTATTACCACGAAGCGACAGCCTCCAGCGCGGACCGGCCGCCGTGCCATCGGCCCGTGAGACGCGCAGCGCGACGGCATAGGAAAAGGGGACGTCGTCGATCCAACCGTCATAGGCCACGGCGGGACGCTCTTCGGCGAGCACGACGATGACCGCGGCGGCACCCTCGCCAAGCAGGGCGGCGGCTTCGACGATGGCATGCTCGAACGTGTCGGCTTCCCCCGCGATCGCCACGGATTCGCCGCGCTGCTCGCGCAGGATGGACCACTGCCCGGCAATCGCGTTATGGACCGAAAGACCGAACTGCGTGGGCGACAGGGGTGCCTCGCGGCCAATGTCATCCAGCATGGCGAAGGTGCGGGTGGTCTCGCCGTGTCGCGAAGCATAAACGAAGGGCAGTTGCTCGTCGTCGCCACACATCGGCCACGCGGTGTGCATGACGATGCGCGCCAGGCGGCTGAGGCGCCGGCGCTGCATCGGCGGCACGAAGTCGCAGGAGGGCTGCTCACCGCTATCGACGAGAGGGCGAGGTGCCGCCGACCATGCGGCCCACGCGGCCGGTTCCTCGATGCCGGGCGCCCACGCGCGCCAGCGTTCGATAGCCAGCTCGATCACGTGACTGCCCCGGCATGGCGGCGAAAGACCAGGGCGGCGCAGCTGCCACCGAAGCCAAACGTATTCGACATCACGCTATCCACCGGGATCGCGAGTTCCCCCTCGATCAATGGCGCATCCGCAAAGGCGGCATCACGTCTTGGCGGTGTCGCGCCGCCGAGCAGCACGCCTTTCTCCATCATGGCGATCGACGCGATGGCGTCGAGGGCGCCCGCCGCCGCCGGCGCGTGACCGGTCAGGCCCTTGATCGACGACATGGGTGGCACGGCATGCCTGCGTTCGCCGAATACCCGGCTCAGTGCGTGCCATTCGGCAAGGTCGCCGTGGATGGTCGCGCACGCGTGCGTGTTGATGTAATCGGGCAGGATGCCGGCCAGATCGATAGCCTGGTGCATGGCTTCGGCCATGCCACCCGCCTCGGGACTCACCATGCCGTGGGGATCCGACGCCGCGCCGTAACCCACGAGTTCGGCGAGGATGCGTGCACCGCGCGCGTTCGCATGGTCGAGCGACTCGAGCACCAGCACGCCGGCGCCACCGCCTAGCACGATGCCGTCGCGATCGGCATCGTAAGGGCAGGCTACGCGCTCACCCGCCACGCTTGTCGTCGACAAGGCATTCATCACGTCGAAGCACATCGCCGCCTTGTCGTGCAGCTCCTCGGCGCCGCCGCAGACGACGATTTCCTGCCGCCCGAGCTGGATCAGTTCCATCGCCTGGCCGATAGCGTGCGTCGCACTCGTGCAGGCCGAGCTGATGGTGAAGGCGCGGCCGCCGAAGCCGAAGGCGTGGGTAAGCGTCGCCGCCACCGCACTGCCCATGCTCCGCGGCACGATGAACGGCGACAGTCGCGAGATACCGCGCGCGTGGAACATGTCCAGGCCCGCTTCGTATTCAGAGAGAGCGGCTGAAGCGCCCATGAGGATGCCGACATCGCGCTCGCCGATACGCGCCTCATCGAGTCCGGCTTCCTGCAGCGCTTCGCGGGTAGCGTGCCACGCGTATTCCGCCGCCTGCGGCAGGTAGCGACGCAGCTTGCGGTGCGGCGGTTCGAGCGTGTCGGTATCGGCGGGCGCCGCAACACGGCAGCGCATGCCCAGCGCGGCGAAATCCGGCATATCGCGAAAGCCTGCGCGGCCCGCGCGCAAGCCGTCGAACAGGGCATGGCGGTCCGGCCCGAGGCAGGACACAGCGCCCATGCCGGTGACCACGACGCGCCTCATCAGCCGACTGCCTTGAAGATCAGCGACGTATTGATGCCGCCGAAGGCAAAGTTGTTGTTCATGACGTAGCGGGTGCGGATATCGCGGCCCTCGCCGGTGAGATAGTCCAGCGCGGCGCATTCCGGATCCGGCGTCTCGAGGTTTATCGTCGGCGCGAACCAGCCACCGCGCATCATTTCGATCGCCCACCAGGCTTCGAGCGCACCACAGGCACCGAGCGTGTGGCCCACGTAGCTCTTCATCGAGCTGATGGGAACGCCAGTGCCCAGCACGTCCGCCGTGGCGTGGCTTTCCGCCACGTCACCGCGATCGGTCGCGGTGCCGTGCGCGCTGACGTAGCCGATGGCGTCGGGCGCCAGGTCGGCGTCGGCAAGGGCCATGCGCATGGCGGCGGCCATGGTCCCGCGCGTGGGTTGGGTGATGTGCTGGCCGTCCGAGTTGGTACCGAAGCCGACGATCTCCGCGTAGATGCGCGCGCCTCGGGCCACCGCGTGCTCGTACTCCTCGAGGATCAGCGTCGTCGCTCCTTCGCCGACGACGAGGCCGTCGCGCTTGGCGTCGAACGGGCGCGGCGTCACCTGGGGTGTGTCGTTGCGGGTGCTCGTCGCGAACAGGGTGTCGAACACGGCGGCGCCGGGGCCGGACAGCTCTTCGGCTCCGCCGCACACCATCAGCGTCTGCTTGCCCTGCTGGATCGCTTCGTAGCCGTAACCGATGGCCTGGCTGCCGGAGGTACACGCGCTGGATGTGGTGATGATGCGGCCCTTCAACCCGAAGAACACGCCGACGTTCACCGCCGTCGTGTGCGCCATCATCTGGATGTAGCTGGTCGCGGTCACGCCCTGCATGGAACCGGTTTCGAGCATGCGCCCGATGGTCTTCGCCGGCTCGATGCTGCCGCCCGACGAACCATAGGCGACGCCCATGCGCCCGTCGGTGATCTCGGTGTTGCCGAGCAGGCCGGCGTCGTCGAGGGCGCGCTCGCTCGCGGCAACGGCGAGCTGGGCCACGCGTCCCATCGAGCGCACGTGCTTGCGCGACCACGTCGACGGGATCCTGAAATCGTCGACGGGGCACCCGAGGCGTCCGTTCAGCGCATCGAAGTAATCCCACTCGTGCATGCGACGCACGGCATTGCGGAACTGGCGCAGGCGCGCCTCGATGGTGGTCCAGTCGTCGCCGAGTGGCGTGATGCCGCCCATGCCCGTGACAACGACGCGCTTCATCGCGCGACCTCCGGTAACGTGTTCTGCGTTGTTCATGCGGTTCGATTCTTCGGTGCGGGGACGCTCACCGGCGCGAGTAGCGCAGTGAAGCCGATCCCGAGGAGCAGGGTAAGGCCAAAATGTCGCAGGGCCGGCATCGTGCTGAGCGCGAGCAGGCCGAAGGAGAGCAGGGCGGTGACCGCCGAGAGCAGCACGCCGGCGTAAGCCGCGCCCGGGAGGTGGGCGACGTGTGGTTCGCCTTCGCGCAGGAAGACGGCGTAGTTGGCGCCGACGCCGAGCACCAGCATCAGTGCCATGACGTGGAACAGCGTAAGCGGTTCGCCGAGGTAGCCGAGTGCGGCCACGCTGAGCACGATGCCGGCGGCTGGCGGCAACAGGACGCGCCACGCGGAGCGCAGACCGTAGCGCCAGACGAAGGCGAGGCCGACCAGGGCCAGTGCGCCGCCGAGCCAGACATCCGCATAGCCACGATAACGGCCGAACAGCGCCGTGATGCTCGCCGGCTTGTCGACCAGCGACACGCCGGGCAAACCATCGGACGCGGTGCGGAGCAGGTCCGCATCGTCCTGGCCCTGGGGCACGACGATGCTGCCGACGCCGTGTTTGCCGCCACTCATCCACAGGTAACGGAACGGCGTATAGGCGGGCATGGCCAGCCAGTCGTCGATCGTGAAGGCACGGCCAGGATAAGCGGCTACGAAGCCGGCGCTGCCTTCGGCGCGGAATCCCGCCTGACCCAGCCATTCACTCATGCGTTCGCGTGGTGTAAAAAGCGGCTCGAGTGCCGCGATGTTCGCCGCCTGCCGATGTGCCGAAGGCAGCATGGCGCTGATGCCGGTCCAGCCGCCGAGCTTGCCGTCCGCCACCCAGGTCTGGAGCCGGTCGGTGAGCGCTTCCTCGCGCTGGAGCACTTCTTCCGCGTTGGCACCCTCGACCAGCCAGAACTGACTGCCGCCGCCAAAGCCGGCGACATCGCGGATCGTCGCCGTTTGGGCCTCAAGCGCCTTGGGCGGCGAGATGAGCAGGTGAATATCGTCATCGTGGCCCAGACGCAGCCAGCCTGGAACGGCGACGACACACAGCACCGCGACGCCGAGCAGCGCGCGACGCCCCGAGGCGATGCGCTGCCAGCCGAGTGCGAGCCGAACGAGGGCGGGCGAGAGCGGCGCACGGGCAGGCTTCTGGGCCAGCGCCGGCAGCAACCAGAACACGCTGGCGCAGGCGATGGCCATGCCGGCGATGGCGAAGACAGCCATCTGGCGGAGGAACGGGAACGGGACGACGGCCAGCAGTGAATAGCCAAGCAGGGACGTGGCCAGCGCGAGCAATAGCGCCGGGCGCACCTGTCGCACGCCGCGCTCGGCATGCCAGTCGGCGCCGGCATTCGCAYGGGCGCAGAGGTACTGGATCGAATAATCCACCGCTTCGCCGAGCAGCGCCGCCCCGAACACCAGGGTCAGCAGGTGCAGCTGGCCGAACACCAGCACGGTAGTGGCGATGGCGCCGATCACGCCGAGCGCCGTGGAGACAAAGGCGATCAACAGCGGTCGGAGCGATCGGAAGACCAGCAGCAAGAGCAGCGCGATGCCGACGGTGGAAGCGATGCCGACGACATGCGTATCGTGCTCGGCGCCTGCGCGGGCAGACGCCGCATAGAAGATGGCGCCGGTACGCAGGAGCGCAGTACCCGGATRCCTGGCGACCATCGCGGTCTCCGCACGTTCCAGCGTCGCCAGCGCCTGGCGCTGAACGACGTCGTCGTACGACGAGCCCTTCAGCGTGGCGATGACCAGCACGTAGCTGCCATCGTCGCGATGGGCGGTGAGCATGTCGTCCTCGGGCACGAGGGCAGAGCGGTTCCACGGCTGGCGGTCGAGCCAGTGCTGCATCCAGCCGAACGGATCGTCGGTGAGCTTCGCGCCGACATTGGCGCCGAACGGCTGGTTGAGGCGGCGTTTCAGGGCGTCCACCGGGTCGAAGCCCGATGTCGTGAGCGCGGCCCGGTCTTCCGGCGTCAGCAAGTGGAAGCGGAACGGCAGGAAAGGCGTGACCAGTTGGTCGAGGTCGAACGGTGGCAGCTCCGCGATCACGGAGGCGAACACGGGATCCGCGGCCAACGCAGCGCCGAGCTCACGCGCCGCATCCTTGGCCGCGTCGTCGTCCTTGTGGTGGACGAGCAGCACCATGCGATCGCCGCTGGCCCTGGCCAGCCGCTCCACGGCGTCCTCGGCAAGGGGGTGGCGTTCCGTCGCGGGAAGCAACGTGAGTACATCGGTCTGCAAGGGCGACGTGCCCCGGCCGAACAGCAGCCACGCACAAAGCAGGCAGACGACCAGCGACGCGAATGCGAACAGGCCAGCGCGCTGCGTGGTCGAAAGCGACTTCATGGAATGCCGAGCACCTTGGATTCGACCGGCGTGAGCGAGCCGGCATCGCGCGTATTGGCGAAGGTGATGAGCGTGCGCTCGCCACTGGCGAGGTTTACTTCGATCGACTGCAGGAACGCGTCGCCCTTGAGTGTGATGCCGGCAAGCACTTTCGCCACGCGCGCCTGGCGTGGCACGAAGTGCAACGTCCAGTGCTCGGGTGTGCCATCCGCACTGATGGTGAACTGACGGGCGGCATCGTCGGACTTGCCCGCGAGCAGCGACTGCAGCATGCCGGAGACCTGGCTCACGCCACGATTGCCGTCACGGACGCGCTCGAGCTTGCCCTGCGCGTTCAACCGCGACGTATCGCCCGAGGTGAAGACCAGTGTGTCCTCGAACGGATCGCGGGTGTGCCAGACCATGCCGTGGCCGATGACGAAGAGCAGGTCGCCGTGGCTGAGTTGCGGTTCGGCGAGCGCCGGGTTCTCGCGGCTCTGGGTGAATTCGGCGCGGACCTGTGGGTGCTTTGCCAGATGGCCCAGCACGTCGTCGGTCAGGGCAGGCGATTGTGCGTGCGCGGCGAACGCGCAAAGCAGGGCGAAAAAAGTGATAAGTCGACGCATCAGTGGGTCTCGCTCTTGAGCTTGCGAAGAAGGAGGCGCGGCGCACGGGGCAGCATGCCCAGAAGCAGGCGCGTATGCATCGCGGTAATCCGCGCGTTGTCGCGCCACATGCGGAAGTGCGAGAGGCCGTTTTCCGGGTAGATCACGCGTGTCGGCAGGTTACGCACGGGTACGCCCCGCCAGAAAAGGCGCACGGCGATTTCGGTGTCGAAGTCCATGCGGGTCGGCAGCGGCTTTCGCGCGATCTCGGCGCGCGTGGCATCCAGGGGGTAGAGCCGGTAGCCGCACATCGAATCCTGAATGTCGAACGACAACGTCTCGACCCATACGCAGGCATGCGTCAGGTATCGGCCGTAGAGGCGGGCACGGGGTACGGAGTCGTCATAGATGGGACGGCCGCAGACCATGGCGTCCGGCGCGGCTTTCGCTTCGGCGAGAAAGCGCGGCACGTCGGCGGTGTCGTGCTGCCCGTCGGCATCGATCTGCAGGACGTGGCTGTAACCCGCCTCGTGGGCGGCAAGGAAGCCGGCGCTAAGGGCCGCACCCTTGCCACCGTTGGCGGCCAGGCGGATCAGCCGCAGGTCGTCGCGGCCGGCCACCAGGGCGTCGAGGATGTCGCGCGTCGCCGTGTCGGAGCCGTCGTCGACGATCAGAACGGGCAAGCCATGCCCGGCAAGCGCGTTGGCGGTCGCCGCAATGGTCTTGCCATGGTTGTAGATCGGGACAACCGCGCAAGGCGCGAAGGATCGCGCCGCGGGGTCGCGCGGTCCGGGCCTGCCCGCCATCGGTGCCTCAGCGGGCGACGAGGGTCTGCACGGTGGCGACCACGTCGCCCACGGTGCGAACGCTCTTGAAGTCCTCAGGCTTGATCCGGGTGCCGGTCATGTCCTGCACCTGGATCGCCAGATCGATGGCGTCGATGCTGTCCAGTTCGAGGTCGGTAAACAGATTGGCCTCGGGAGTGACCTTTGCGGGGTCGATCTCGAAGGTCTCGTGCAGCACGGACCGCAAACGCGCGAGCACGTCGTCGAAGGTGAAGGTTTCGGCTGGGATCGCGCTCATAAGCTCGGTAAGTCCATTTCATCCTCGAATCGTGGGTGTCACCCTTACAGGCACAAGAGTGACTACTCCGTCATCGAGGCGACGAAAGTCGTGATCGGAAAGTCTGGTTTGTCGCCGCCGCGAACGGCGTCCCCCTTGACCCAAAAGCTCCATGTAGGCAAAGCCTTACAAGACAGCCCGGGGTGACCGAAGTGTAGCAGATCGTCGCAGGGCTGCGCCGGCTGGCGGACACCCTTCCGGACGCCCGAACTGGCGTCCGCGGACGGGGATGTGGCCTGGAGGTGGTCGGCGAAAACCGCACAGGAATGCGCCCTGCAGGCCATTCCGGCCCTTGGCACGCCCGATGCATCGGTAATTACGACCCCGCCTCATTCTCGTCCAAGGAGAACGACCATGAAATTCGAAACCGCCATGCTGAAGACCTTCTTCGTCGCGGGTGCCCTGACCTGCCTGCTGATGCTCGGCGCCTTCGTCGCTTCGCCGGCGAACCACGTCGCGCAGCCGGTGCTGGTGGCCGCCGCTCGCTAAGGTCGGATCGGGGCCGGCATCAGTCTGGCTCGATCACACGCACGTTAGTCGCGTACGGCGGCCCATCCACGCCGTCTCCGATATCGAATGACACCCGGTCGGCTGCCTTGAGCCCGACCCGTAGGCGAGGCCGCCGTTGCTTCTCACGAGCAGCGACCCTGGCCTCTGCTTCGAAGTAGAAAGTTGGCCACAAGGCAACACCGCCCATGCCGGCTTCGGACTCGCGTTGTTCGTCCTTCTTCATGATTCGCATCCTCCAACGATCCTGTGATGGATGAGAAACGGAGCGCACGGATGCGTGCCCTCCCTGTTCAGATCTTCTGCACTTCCTCCGCCTGCAGGCCCTTCTGTCCCTGTTTGACCCTGAATGAGACCTTGTCGCCCTCGGCCAGGGACTTGAATCCGTCCACCAGGATGTCCTTGAAATGAACGAATACATCGGTGCCGCTTTCGCGCTCGATGAAACCGAATCCCTTGGCGTCGTTGAACCACTTGACCTTCCCGTTCTCGCGATCCGACATGACACTTACCTCAGCATGTTCTCTGCGGCGATCGCGCATCCATGGCGTCGAAAGTCGCCGGACGTATCGCCGGTTTCATCGTACGCCGGCGTGTCGTCGTCTGGCTGCGGGGCAGGTCGGCCGAACGTTGTAGGCATGCCATCGTAAAGAACCGCTGAATCACGCCGATGACGCTTCCGTTGCCTGTTTTGCGTAGTGCTTGCCGAGCGAGAGAGAGAAGGCAGCGCGTTCGTGCTGCCTTCTCTCGCAAAGACGGGTGCTTAGTAGTTATCTGTCACGCGGCACACGGCGGTTGCCTTTACGCGCGTGAGCGGATGCGAGCCGCCCCACAGGTCGGTGAACTCGTACTGGATGCTTTCGATGGATCCGCCCTTTGCACTACAGGTTTCCGAAAGTTCCGCGTAGATGGGCTCAATGGCGACGAAACGGCTGGAGCCGCCTTTCTCGACCACGAGGTTGTGATCGGTGTATGACGCGACTGCATCGGATGCGGCAAACGATGCGACAGGGATGAGCGCGAGCAGCAGGGCGGCGCAGGGGATGAAACACTTCATGGGTAATCCTTTACGTCGGGAGGTGGTGCCCTAACGGGCGTGCCCAGTCTCCGTTTCGCCCCCATGACATGCTGTCGGAGCTTCTCCCCACCTGCCGTCGGCGAACCCCTCGCCGCTCCGTGGTTATTCCTGAGGAATGCGAGCTACAAGGCCAAATTCATCTAGCACCGGCCCACTTTCGACGCCGCCAACCTGCGCTGCCAGGAGGACGCCCTGTCCACCCTGGATGGCGAGCCCACGCGGGAAGAGCCGGCGCATAGGTTCGCCAACGGCGATGATGCCGTTGTCGCCGAACGAGGTATCCAATGCGCCGCTTGCCATGTAGCGCGCGGCAAGAACAAGCCCGCCGTCATTGCGGTTTCCGAACAGCCCGGATACGACGATTCTTCCCTGTTCATCGAACGTACCCTGATTCAGATACGAGCTGCCCTTCTCGCTCAGATAGACCGCCTCGCCGTTCGCGAAGTGACTGTCCGGTCGGCCATTCGTGTCGACACCTACCAGGAAGCCGTAAGGATGTGGCTGGCGGAGGTATCCAATGCCGACGAAGCCGCCACCGTCGGCGATCAGAATATCGGTGAACTCCGCCGGAGCAACGCCGGTCGGCGCAACGTATTGGCCATGGATGCCGAAGGTCTGGTCGAGCGTTCCGTCGGGCAAATATCTGCGGATAACGGCCTTTCCGTTGCTCCTTCCGGCAAGAACGTAGCGATCCCCTTGGACGACCCCGGAGATCGAATCTCGCGAAGACTGAGCATCGAATG
>NZ_JBFUJE010000053.1:0-15867 GCF_056401535.1 Luteibacter sp. P4_E6
AAGAACCAAAAAAAACGCCCCGGTGTGCCGGGGCGTTTTTTGACACTCGTGACCGGAGTCGCTCAGTGCACGGTGAACAGCTTGTCGAAACCGGCGATCCGCAAGGTGTTACGCAGGTCGGCGCTGGCGTTGACGATGCGGATTTCCGCGCGGTCACCACCGGCGTGTTCGCGCAGGAGCATCAGCATGCCCAGCGCGGAGCTGTCCATGCCGATGACCTGCTCCAGGTCCAGCACGTAGCTGCGCGCCGCGGCGACGTCACCCAGGCAGGCATCGTGGAAGGCACGGTGGATGGAGAAATCGAAGCGCTCGCCCAGGTGGRGGGTGAGGCAACCGTGCTCGGTGTCGTTGTGGACGTTGATGGCCATGGTGGCTTCCCTTAAAACAGGTCGATGTCGCCAGCAGCCATGGACTGCTGGAGGGCGGGGCCACGCGAACGCAGGCGGGCACGCTCGCGCTGCTCGGCCAGGCGCGAACGGACGCGCTGGGCGCGGGMGCCGAGTTCGGCCGGGTTGGCTGGGGCGCAGGCGAGCTCTTCGATGTCGCGCGTGCAGTCGGCCGTGATCTCCTGCAGCTCGACCAGGCGCGAGCGCGTCTGGTGCAGCAGCTGGCTGAGGATGTCTTCGAACTGCAGCGAACGGATGGTGGTGGAGACGTCGTTGCCGAGGCCACGGTTGATGGACGCGGCTTCGTCCGCAGCAGCGCTGGTGCGGGCGTTGGACTCGGTGATGGTCGACATCATGCGATCGATGTCGCCCTTGGCCGAGAGCGCCAMGTTCATGTCCTGCGAGGCCATGTGGCCGACCAGTTCACGCAGCTGCTCCATCGCCGTGCGCGAGCGCTCGACGTGGGTGCCGATCTTTTCGTTGAACTGGTTGCTGTGCTGCGCGAGGTTGCGGATTTCACCGGCGACCACGGCGAAGCCGCGGCCGGATTCACCGGCGCGTGCTGCTTCGATCGCCGCATTCAGGGCCAGCAGGTTGGTTTCTTCGGCAATCGTGTTGACGTTCTTCAGCAGCGCGAAGACCGCGTCCATTTCCTTGGCCATGCCATCGATGCGGTAAACGATACGCAGGCTTTCGCGCGACAGCTGCACGATGAGGCCAACGAAGTGCTCGAGCAGGCCGGCGGTGCGGGAGGCGAAGTCCTGCACCGAGATGCCGTTGCCACCGCTCTCGATGATCTCGCTGAGCAGCTTCTGCTGCTTGCCGGTCTTGTGCGACAGGCCGTTGAAGCCGCCGCCGAGTTCGGCCACGGCATCACGCAACAGATCCAGAGCCTGATGCAATTCGCGACTGGCGTGGCCAAGTTCGTCGACGATGGCACTGCGGACATCTTCCATCGCCTCGCGGACCGATGCCTCGTCCGAGGACGGCGAATGCAGCACCACTTCCACGTCCGGCAGCGCGGCCGGGCGCAGGCTGATCGCGATCCAGGTCGCGGTCAGGAGTGCCACGACGACCGGGGCGACCCAGGCGGAATGGAACACCAGCACGAGGACCAGGGCGATGGCACTGGCGGCAAAGCCGATGCTTCGTTCGTTCTTGGGGATAAGCATGATGACGTCTCGCTATCAGGTGCCGACGCGCGAGGCGGCGGCGGAAACAGGTGTATGGGCGAGCGCGAGCAGGCGCGCGGCGATCGCATCGAGCGGAAGCATTTCGTTGGCGGCACCGGCTTTCCAGGCGGCGCCGGGCATACCCCAGACCACCGAGCTGGCTTCGTCCTGGACCAGGGTCGGTGCACCGATTTCCCTCAGTTCACCCAGGCCACGCGCGCCGTCGTCACCCATGCCGGTGAGCAGCACGCCGATCGTGGCGGCGCCGACGCTGGCCACCATCGAACGGAACAGCACGTCGACGGCGGGTTTGTGGCGATTGACCGGCGGGCCGTCATGCAGGCGGCAGACATGCTTCGCACCGTCCCACATCACCAGCAGGTGCTGGCTGCCGGGGGCGATGTAGGCATGGCCGGCCTGGATGGGCTGACCGTCACGGGCCTCCATCACGCGCATGGCGGAGCAGGAATCCATCCGCGCGGCAAAGGGACCGCTGAAGGCTGCGGGAATGTGCTGGGTGATGACGATCGGCGGCGCCGTGGGCGGCATCGCCTCGAGCACGACGCGGATCGCTTCCGTACCGCCGGTGGATGCGCCGATGGCGATGATGCGCGTGCCACCCCGCGTTCCGGCGGTCTGTGCACGCGGTAGCACGGCGTCGGCGGAGAGACGCGGGGCAACCTCGAGCTTGCTGACTGAGGCGCGCTCACGCGGCTTGGCGCCGGCGGCGAGGCGTACCTTCGCGCAGATTTCCGGCGCGTGGTCCATGAACGTATTAGCGAGGTCGGCGGGCGGCTTGGTGAAGAAATCCACCGCGCCCAGTTCGAGTGCGCGCAGGGTCACATCCGCGCCGCGCTCGGTCAGCGTCGACACCATCACCACCGGCATCGGACGCAGGCGCATCAGGTTGYCGAGGAAGGTCAGGCCGTCCATGCGCGGCATCTCGACATCCAGCGTGAGGACATCGGGATTGAGCAGCTTGATCTTCTCGCGGGCGATCAGCGGATCCGCCGCCGTGCCGACCACCTCGATGCCCGGATCGGATTCGAGCATGGTCGTCAGCACCTTTCGGACCAGGGCCGAATCGTCGACGATGAGGACGCGTACTTTCTGCATGGGTGCTTGCGACTCGGGTAGCTGAACGTCCCTGTCGGCGGACCGACGGAGGCTGAAATAGTGAAGCGGTACCGCTGACCTCGACGGTCAGAACAGTTCCACCTCTCCCTTTATCGGATCGTCGGCCAATCGCTTGAGGTATCGTTTCTCGCGATCGGCCAGATTGTTGTCGTGCGTGGCGCGCAACTGGCGCACGCGCACCTTGCCGCTGACYGGGAAGAACTGCACCTGGCGCGGGTAGATATCGCCCACGTCCGCCGCGCAGAGCTTCAGGTTCTCGGTCGCGATGTAGCGCTGCACGAAGGTGATGTTGCGCTGGCCGATGTCGGTCATCGTCGCGAGCACGCGCCCACCCCCGAAAATCTTCACTTCGAGATCGTCGCGACGGCCACCGGCCTTGAGGATCGCGTTGATCAGCTGTTCCATCGCATCGTTGCCATAGCGCGCCGCACGGCCAACCGTCGAGGTCCAGCTGTCGCGGTCGCCGGCCGGCTCCGGCAGCATGAAGTGGTTCATGCCACCGATACGACGACGGGCATCGCGTACGCAGGCGGATACACAGGAGCCCAGCACGGTCGAGATCATCTCTTCCTGCGTGCTCACGTAGTACTCGCCCGGCAGAATCTTTACCGTGACCACTTCCTGGGCGGGATCCCAGAAGCGGCGGACGTGCTCGAACCCGGGCAGCACGCTTTTCGGATCGAAGCCGATAAAGGTTCTCGGCTGCGCGACGAACGTGTCGCTCATGTGCGTTTCCGGTAGACCGTTCGGCCGATCAGATCGAAGTCCTCGGACAATCCGTACATGGACTCCGAGTGCCCCAGGAACAGGTAGCCGTGGCTTTCCAGCATGCCGGCATAGCGGGAGAACAGTCGCTGCTTGGTCGGCTTGTCGAAATAGATGACGACGTTGCGGCAGAAGATGGCGTCGAACTTGCCATGCATCGGCCACTCGTGGAGCAGGTTCAACGGCTGGATGGCCACCAGCTCGCGCAGGCGCGGATGCACCTGGACGTAGCCATCGAACGAACCTTCGCCACGCAGGAACCAACGCTTGCGACGCGCGTCGCTCACCCCGCCCAGGCGATCCACCGGGTACACGCCCTTGCGTGCGGCTTCGAGCGCCTGCGGCGACAGATCGGTGGCGAGGATCTTCGCGTCGATCTGGATACCCGTGCGCTCGATGGCCTCGGCCAGCACCATCGCGATGGCGTAAGGTTCTTCGCCGGTGGAACAGCCTGCCGACCAGATGCGCAGCCGACCGCTGCCCTTCTTCTCCGCCAGCCAGCGAGGAAGGAGTTCGTCGATGAGCATGTCGTAGTGGTGCATCTCGCGGAAGAACGAGGTGACGTTCGTGCTGATGCAGCTGGCTAGTTCGCCGAGTTCCGACTCCGGATCACGGCGCAAAAGGTCGCAGTACGCCTCGAAGCCGGAGAGGTTCAACGCGCGCAGCCGGCGTAGCAGACGCCCCTGGACGAGCTGCCGCTTGTGATCGCCCAGCGAGATGCCGCAGTGCTGCAGCACGAACTCACGCAGGAAGCCGAATTCCTTCTCGCCGAGATTCGGTCCTGTCGCGCCCGCCAGCCCGGCGGCGTCGCCGTTGTTGACGAGCGCATTCATCGATCAGAACTCCTTCCACACACCGGCGTCGGCCGCGGACTCGACCGGACGCTGCGCACGCGGAGCCGGCGTGCTGCGCACGGCGGCGAACACGGTTTCCATCTCTTCGCGAGCGGCGTCCTTGCGCTGCGCCTTGGCGGCCGGAGCGCTGGACGCCTGGCCGGTGATCTGGAAGAACGACACCTGGCGGCTGAGCTCGTTGGCCTGCTCGTGCATGGCACGGGCGGCAGCGGCCGACTCTTCCACCAGCGCGGCGTTCTGCTGGGTCATTTCGTCCATCTGCAGCACGGCGTGGTTGACCTGGTCGATACCGGCCGACTGCTCCGAACTGGCGGCAGCGATCTCGGCGACGATATCCGTCACCTTCTTCACGCTGTCGACGATCTCGGCGAGCGCTTTGCCCGACTGGTCGACCAACTCCGAACCGGCCTTGACCTTGTTCGCGCTGTCGTTGATCAGCCCCTTGATCTCCTTCGCCGCACCGGCCGAACGCTGGGCCAGGTTGCGCACTTCGGTGGCGACCACGGCGAAGCCGCGACCCTGCTCACCCGCACGTGCCGCTTCCACCGCCGCGTTGAGCGCAAGCAGATTGGTCTGGAACGCGATTTCGTCGATGAGGCTGACGATGTCGGAAATCTTCTTGCTGGAGCTGTTGATATCGCGCATGGCGACAACGGTCTGCGCGACGACTTCGCCACCGCGCTCGGCCTGCTCGCGTGCACCGCGGGCCAGCTGGTTGGCGTGGCTCGCGTTCTCGGCGTTCTGCTTCACGGTGGAGGTCATTTCCTCCATCGACGAGGCGGTCTCTTCCAGGCTGGAAGCCTGTTCCTGCGTACGCTGCGAGAGGTCGTCGTTACCGCGCGAAATCTGCTGCGCCGCCGTGCTGACCGAACCCGAACCATGGCGCACTTCGCCGACGATGGCGCTGAGGCGCTCGTCCATGGCGCGGAAGGCCTCCTGTAGCTGGCCCAGTTCGTCCGAACGCGTGACCTGGATGTCGTGGCCGAGCTTGCCCTCGGCGATCTGGTGCGCGACAGCCACGGTGTGCGACAGCGTACGGATGATGGAGCGGACGACGAGGACGCCGATCAGCAGGCAGATGAACAGGCCGACGGCCAGCGAGCCGATGCTGAGCGCGCGGACCATCTGGTACTGCGCAGTCTCCTTCGCATAGATCGCCGCGGCTTCATCGCGCTTGGCTTCGATGAGCTTGCCGAGCTGGGTCTGGCGGTCCATCAACAGTGGGCGAACCTGCAGTTCGAGCACGTCGCTCGAGCCTTCGTCAGCCTGGTTGAGGGCGTCGACCATGTCCGACTTGGCCTGGTCGTAGTCGGCGGTTGTCGACTGCCACTTGTCGTAAAGCTTCTTGACCTCAGCCGACATCGGGACTTTGAGGAACTCGGCCTTCAGCTTGGTCATCTCGTCTTCGTACTTCTGGAACTCGGCGACCTTCTGCTTCACCTGGTCCTTGTTGCTGACCTTGGCTGCCGCTTCGCCCAACACGACGAAGGAAAGCAGCGAATCCGTATTGAGGCGGCTCAGCGTCTCCGAGGGAGCGAGCTCTTCCTCGTAGATCTGGCGCATGCCTTCGTTCTGGAAGTGCATCGCGCCGAGACCGACGGCCGCACCACCAAGAAGCATGAGCGTGAGCAGGCCGAGCACGCCGTAGAGGCGACCGCGAACGGTCAGGGCGGGGACTTTGAACTTCAACTTCTTCATCACGGTTCCAATCGGCAAAGTGCGGCAAGGACTAACCAGGCGTTACGCTCAGGCGACGGCTTTGACATCCGAGGAGGCCAGGGCGGCCTCCAGCATCTGTGCGTCCTGCGGCTGAAGCAGGCGATCGACGTCGAGCAGGAGGACCATGCGCTCGGCGACGGACGTGAGTCCTTTCAGGTATTCGGTATCGACGGTCGTGCCCATGTCGGGCACCGGGCGAACGTCGCCGGGAGCAACCTCGACCACGTCGGAAACGGCATCGACCACGACGCCGAACTGACGGCCGTTGACCATCACGATGACCGTGACGGTGGTGGCCGTGTATTCCTCGCGGGCCAGGCCGAAGCGCAGGCGGAGGTCCAGCACCGGCACGATGGCGCCGCGCAGGTTCAGCACGCCGAGCACGTAGCCGGGCGCCTGCGGAATGCGGGTGACCGGCGTCCAGCCGCGAATCTCGCGGACGGCGAGGATGTCGACACCGTATTCCTCGTTGCCGAGGTTCACGGTGAGGTACTGCGCGGCCTCTTCAGGCGCGGCGGTGGCGGAATTGGCTTGCTGGTTCATGTCGTTCCCACGGCGGATCGGTTCGGCGGTTCGGGACCCCTTCCCTTGGGGTATCGGCCGTCGCGGTGGGTTCTTGAGGGGCAAATGCGCGCTTTGTAGGAGCCGATTCATCGGCGATGGGTGCTCGCGGCACCCTAGCCCGCTGCCGCGGGATCGCCGATGAATCGGCTCCTACAAGAACTGGGTCGCGCGATCAGGCGGCCTTGCGGCGGGCCTGCATGCGGACCAGGCCGGTCACGTCGGCAATGAGCGCCACGGAGCCGTCAGCCAGGATGGTCGCGCCGGAGATGCCGGTCACGCGCCGGTAGTTAGCCTCGAGCGACTTCACGACCGCCTGCTGCTGGCCGATCAGTTCGTCGACGAACAGGCCGATACGGGTGCCCTCGCCTTCCACGACGATCACGATGCCCTCGTCGACCGCACGACGCTGCCCGGCACAGCCGAACACGTCGAACAGGCGAACGATCGGCATCCAGTTGTCCCGGAAGCGGAACAGCTCGCCACCTCCGGCCACGCTGCGCACGGTATCCGGCTTGACCTGCACCGACTCGATGATCGACACGAGCGGCACGATGTAGATTTCGTCGCCCACCGCGGCAGTGAGGCCGTCGATGATGGCGAGCGTCAGCGGCAGGGTGATGGTGAAGGTGGTGCCACTGCCCTGCACGCTGCGGATGGCGACGGTGCCGCCGAGATCCATGACGTTGCGACGGACCACGTCCATGCCGACGCCACGGCCGGAAAGGTCGGTGGTCGCGGCGGCAGTGGAGAAGCCCGCCTCGAAGATCAGGTCGGACACGGCCTCGTCGGACATGCCCTCGCCCGTGGTGATGATGCCGCGCTGGATGGCCTTGGCCACGATGGCTTCGCGGTTGAGCCCCGCGCCGTTGTCGGCCACTTCGACGACGATGCTGCCGCCACGATGGAAAGCCTCGAGGCGCAGGGTGCCGGTGTCGCCCTTGCCTGCGGCGACGCGCTTATCCGGCATTTCCAGGCCATGGTCGATCGCGTTGCGGACCAGATGGACCAGCGGATCGCCGATCTTCTCGAGCACGGTCTTGTCCAGCTCAGTGGTCTCGCCGCGCATGTCGAGCACGACCTTCTTGTCGAGCTTCTGCGCCAGGTCGCGGACCAGGCGCGGGAAGCGGTTGAACACCGTGCTGATCGGCAGCATGCGGATGCTCATGACGCTTTCCTGCAGTTCGCGCGTATGCCGCCCCAACTGGGCCAGGCCATGGCGCAGCATTTCCAGCTGCGACGCATCGACGCCGTCGTTGAACTGGCTGAGCATCGACTGGGTGATGACCAGTTCGCCGACGAGGTTGATCAGGGTGTCGATCTTTTCGATGCCGACGCGGACGGAACTGGATTCGCTGTTCGCAGCGGGATCGCGCACGGCGCGCGGGGCGGCTGCGGCCACGGGAGCGGCGGCCGCGGCGGCGACCTCGGCGACCTCGGCGACCGCTGCGGGCGCAGCGATGCGCGGCGTCACGGTCAGGTCGCAGTCGCCATCGACCCAGTCGAACACGCCTTCGACGACGGCGCGCTTGGCACCGGCGTCGAGGCTGAGCGTCCAGCCAAGGTATGACGACTCGGCGTCCATGTCGGCCAGCGCGGGAAGCTTGCTGGCATCGCAGGTGACCGCGAGCGGGCCCAGGGCCTCGAGTTCGCGGAACATGCGTGCCGGGTCGTTACCGGATTTCAGCAGATAGTCGAACGGACGGAAGGCGATGTCCCAGCCTTCGATCGCTTCGGCAGCCGCAGCAGCCTTGGCAACAGCCACCACCGGTGCGGCCGCATGACCGGAGACCATCGCCGACAACTCGGCCAGCAAGGCCTGGCTTTCCGCCGTGGCGGCCGGCTGCCCGGCCATCGACAGGGAGAGCATGTCGCGCACGGTATCGCCCGAGCGCAGCAGCAACTCCACCACGGCCTTGGCCATCGGACGGCGGCCACTGCGGACCTCGTCCATCAGGTTCTCGGCCACGTGAGTGAAGGCGGCGACGTCCGTGAAACCGAACGTGGCCGCGCCGCCCTTGATCGAGTGGGYGGCGCGGAACACGACGTTGATCAGTTCCGGATCCTCGGCGCCCTCGTCCAGGGCGAGCAGGGCTTGCTCCATGGCGTCGAGGCCATCGAGGCTCTCCTCGTAAAACGCCTTGTGGAATTGCGCCAGATCGACTTTGGACATGGGGAGACCCTGGAATTACCGGAACACTAAAGTGGAAACAGACGCGGCTGGGATCAGCCGAGGACGCGGTTGACCGTAGCCAGCAGCTGGTCCGGATCGAACGGCTTGACCAGCCAGCCGGTCGCACCGGCTGCCTTGCCTTCCATCTTCTTTTCCGGGTTCGACTCGGTGGTGAGCATGAGGATGGGGATACCGCGGTAATCCGCGCGGGTGCGGATCTCGCGCACCATCGTGATGCCGTCCATCACCGGCATGTTCACGTCGGCCAGGATCAGGTCGAACTTGTGCACCGCTGCCGAATCGAGTGCCGCCTGGCCGTTGTCGGCCTCTTCGACATCGTGGCCAGCGCCGCGAAGGGTGAAGGCCACCATGCTGCGCATGGAAGCCGAGTCGTCTACCGCAAGAATCTTAGCCATCGGAGCACCTTCAGTTCACGCCGGCGCGAGCCGGCAGTTCAATCAAAGAGTTAAGGCCGAGCACGGCCACGCCGCGCTGCAGGCTGTCGCTGGCGCCGGTCCAGGTCACGGAAAGCCCGGCCGCACGCGCATCGCGCGAGAACGCGGCGAGCAGCTGCAGGGCCGCCGTATCCACCTGGGCCACCGTCGTGCCGTCGAGTTCGACGGCTTCGCCGGCGGCGAGCGCCTTGAGCAGGGTATCGCGCAGGGCCGGGGCCGCGGCGATGCGCAGGTCCGCGTCGAGCGCCAGGGGCGCCCGCGTTGCGTCTTTGGAGGATTTCTTCGCCATCGTCCGATACCGGTTCGGCCCTGGGCGCGTGTCGCCCGGGGGTTCGTTCGATGGTCTTATCGGCCTTGGGGGGAAAAGCTTTAGGGGGTGGCCTTCGCCGGAATGATCAACATCGCGTCGCCATACGAGAAGAATCGATACCGCTGCAACACCGCGTAGCGATACGACTCGAGGATCGCCTCCTTGCCGGCGAGCGCCGAGACCAGCATCAGCAGGGTCGACTGCGGCAGGTGGAAGTTGGTGATCAGGGCATCGACGCTGGTGATCTTGTAGCCGGGGAAGATGAAGATCTGGGTCTCGCCGGCGAACGGGCGCAGTACGCCCTCGACGGTCGCACTTTCCAGCGCCCTGACCACGGTCGTGCCCACGGCCACGACACGGCCGCCGGCCGCACGCGTCTCACGAATCTTTTCCACCAGGCCGGCGCCGACGTTCAGCCATTCCCGGTGCATCACGTGGTCGCGRACTTCTTCCGCCCGCATCGGCTGGAAGGTGCCTGCGCCGACGTGCAAGGTAACGTAGCCCATCTCGACGCCACGAGCGCGAAGCTTGGCGAGCAGTTCTTCGTCGAAGTGGAGGCCAGCGGTCGGCGCGGCCACCGCGCCGGGCTCACGTGCGAAGACCGTCTGGTAGCGCTCCTTGTCGGCGGCTTCGGCACCGCGTTCGATATACGGCGGCAACGGCATTTCGCCCAGGCGCGAAAGCAGGCGCTCGAGCGGCTCCTGGCTTTCGAAACGCAGCAGGAAGAACTCGCCCTCACGACCCAGCACAGTGATCATGCTGCCGTCGGCCAGCTCGATGCGGCCGCCTTCCTTGGGTYTCTTGCTCACACCCAGCTGGGCGCGGGCCTCGTGCGGGCCGGTGACCCGCTCGATCAGGATCTCGACCGCGCCACCCGATTCCTTGCGGCCGTAAAGGCGCGCAGGAAGAACCCGGGTGTCGTTGAAGATGAGCAGGTCGCCGGGCTGGAGCATCTCCGGCAGCTCGTAGAACTTCCGGTCCTTCTTCGTATGCGCACCGACATCGACCACGAGCAGCCGGCTTCCCGAGCGCCGGGCCAGCGGGGCCTGGGCGATCAGGTCGGGGGGCAGATCGAAGTCGAAATCGGATTTCTTCACGAGAGGGGTGTTCAGGAGGCGGGTTGGGCATTATCGCCCATCCCGGCGCATAGGGCTTGGTAGGAGCCGATTCATCGGCGATGGGTGCTGGCGGACGCGTGGCCCGCTGGCGCGGGATCGCCGATGAATCGGCTCCTACGGGGCGACGGCGCGCCTGCGGCGTCTGCGGATGACAATGAACGCCAGGCCTGCCACGGCCAGCACGAACACCGCGATTTCCACGGGGAGGTACTTGCGCACGAAGTGCTTGACCGCCCTCACCTGCTCCGCGCGCTTGAGCTTGCGGGCGCCGGCGAAATCGGGCTCTTCACAGTTCCAGCCGAAGCTGTCGGCCCATTCCACGTAGGGCCCCTGCTTCACGTAGCGGGCGTAATAGGCCTGGGCACGGCGCTGCCGTTCATTGATGGGCTTGGAGGCATCACCATCGGCCGCCTCGTTGTAATCCGGTGGCCCCTGCAACATCCAGTTCGTCGCCATGCACAAGGTAGCGGCAAAAGCCTGCGACCGCGGTGGCAGCAGGTCGGCCGCCGAGACGGCCCGGTCCGCGGCGAGATAGCGGTAGTGGAAACGACGGTCCGGCTGGGCCGCACTGTCATTGAAACGCTGGTGCTCGCCAGCGGTGACCAGATCGCCCTTCAGCGTATCGACACTCTGCCCGCTGCCACCCTGATACCCGCCGCCGTTGTCACCGTAATCGGGTCCCTGCTCGAAACCGAGCAGCTCCATGCCGTTCTCGCGTGCGATCTTCGCCGCCGCATAGCGCGCTTCCGCCTTGCCGATATCGGTCCATGCGTGGTCACCGTCGTGAAGGTCGCTGGCGTACTCCTTTGCCTTCGCACGCAGATCGGCATCACCAAAGCGCGGATCCAGACCCGGGGCGAAGTACGCGTACGCGTCCTCGAAGCGACCGGCGCGCATCAACCGACGTGCGAGCAGCCAGCGCAGACGATCCTTGAGCGTCAGCGGTTCGGCCGGGTGATCCTTGTCCGGCTTCACAGTCGGCGTGGACGATGCGGGTACCTGAGCGTCGATGAACGTCTTCAGCTCGTCGACGGTCAGCACGCGCTCGGCGATGTAGTTCATGTCGTTGCCGTAACCGGCGCCTGACTCTTCCAGCTCGCCGTCGTAGACGTTGCCATCGCCGCCCACTGCCGTCGAAGCCTCGTACATGCGCGTCATCGCGTCGACGTATTCGCCGCGGGCCAGGGCCAGCACGCCACGCTCGCCCATCAGGCGGTGCACGCTGTCCGGCTCGAGCGCCGCTTTAGGATCGTCAGCACGAGGAAAGGCCTTTGCGGCCTCGGCGTAGGCACGGGCAGCGCCCTCGCGGTCGCCCTTGCGCAGCGCCAGCTTCGCACGGACCCAACTGGCCAGGGGACCATCCGCCTTCGCGACGAGCTTCTCGGCATCGTCGTAGCGACCGAGCTCATAGGCAAGCGAAGCAAGGCGGTCCGCCGCACTGACCTTATCCGGACCCTTTGCCTGGATCGCATCGACCAGAGCTGTCAACGCGGGCTGCGGCTTGCCATCCGTCGTCTGTGGTGTGACCGAGCTCAACGCATAAGTGACCAGCAAGCGTTGCGATACCGGGCCGTCGATCAGGGCGTCGACCTGGTCCTGGTTAGCGAGTACCGAACTGGCGATGGACGCGAGAGACTGCACCGCATTGCCTGAGCCATGGCCCGCCTGCGCGGCATAGAGGGCGATGGCGTGCTTCAGGTCGGCCGACGAAAGCGACGACGCACAGTCTTCGCCGTTATAGAGGCTCACCCAGACGCAGGGCTTCGCATCCGCATACAGGCTAAGCCGCGCTTCTTCGCCAAAGCTGGCCACGGCCAGCCCCTGCGCGTCGGACGCGCCGGCGAGCACGCGGGCGCGGACCTGCTGGAACGATTTCGCCGCAGCGTCACGCTGCGTCGCGAACCCCGGGGTGCCGGCCGCCTTTGCAGCACGCAAGGCGTGCACCTCGCCAAGCATGTAAGCCGCCCAGGCGCCGCGATGCGTCGCCTGATCCGGTGGCATGGCAAGCACCTGTTCGAAGCTCGCCTGTGCCTTGTCGAGCGCGTCGGCGTCGAAGACCGCGCACGGCGGCTTGCTCAGGGCTTCACCGTACTGACTGTCGGGTGGTCCCGGGCATTCCTGCGTCGCACGCGTCCAGTCCACCGCACCGGCCACGTACGCACGCACGTCGACAGGAAGATCGGCGCCACCCTCGAACGCTTGCGCGCCGGTCGCCGAGGCGCGGAGCACTTTCACACGCTCGGCCTGTTCGGGCGTCAGGTCGGGCTTCGCCTTGGGCCCCTCACCGTAACGCCCCGACTCCATCGCTTCCAGGCCGTCGCTGGCCGGTAGTAGCTGCTGGGCTTCGAAGGCGAACGTGTTCTGTGGCACGGCCTTCAGGGTGGCGTCGCGATCGTCCAGCATCTGCGTCGGGAAATCCGGGCCACAGGCCCAGGCGACCGCGCCGACGACGGCGACCGCGAAACCGATCGCGAACGTCTTCTTCCTCATGAAACGGGCGTTCCTTGTGCGGGTGTCGGTGAAAGAGTAAGCGGCGTGCCCGGCTTGCAGCGGGCCCAGCCGATCGATCGGCGGGTATGCGCGGGAATCTGGCGCGCGCCTTCGGCGATGAGTTCGAACGAAGCACCGGCCCGCTGCAGGCGATAGCCATCGATACCGTCGGCCAGTTCGCATGAGGCCGGCAGCGCGACACGTGGCGGTGGCGCCGCATCGGTCGCGCCTCGATTTTCAAGCATGACATCCGACGGAGCGTCGGCTGCCCTGCCCGGCTGCAACGTGATCAGAAGGGGAGGCGTGTCGAGTTGCCCCCTGACGACGCCACGCCAGGTCGCAAGGCTCCAGGCGCGCGTATCGTCGGCCGTGGGGAGGCGAAACCACACGACCCCGGCGAGACCGCGTGGGCGATCCTTCGACAGCTGCTCCACGAAGGCCATCAAGGTGTCCGGCGCCGCATACAGTTCGGAAGACGTCGCACCTGCCGCCAGGGCGCTCTGTTCGCTTTCGACAGCGAGCAGGCTACCGTCTTCATTCCAGCTCACGCGCGAACCGTACGTCGGCAACGCCACACGAAACGGCTTGCACGTATGCGCGGCGAACTCATCGATCCAACGGTTCGCGACCAGGGGATCGAACAAGCCGGCCTGGGGCGCCTGCACGGCATGCACCTGCAGCACGGACTCGTCGGGCACGGCCAGCAACGCGTCGAGATCGCGCGAGCCCAGCCACGTCGGCAAGGCCGTGATCGAGAGGGGCAGTGAACCCAGGCGCGACCGCAATGACGTGAGGAAGGCGGTATACGCCGGCAAGCGCGCGGTCGGGCAGTCGTAGTCGATTTCGATGCCTGCGATAAGGGCGGCAGGCCACGCCGCCCTGAGTGCCGCGATGCGGTCGGAGAGCACGGCCGCATCGAAGGCCGCCAGCCTCCCGTCGATCCGCACCACCAGGACGACAGACCGACCGCTCCGGGCCAGCGCTTCCCTGTCCGGTGCGAACGTGTGAAAGGCCCCGTTGCGATCGGCCTGGGCAACCAGCACCCGCCAGTCGCGGACGAGGTCCGATGAACTCGCCATTGCGTCGCGCAGAGCGGGCGTCCACTGCCGCTGCCATACATAGGCATCGTGGGCCAGCGGTGCGGACGTGCGATCGCACGCGGCAACGAGCATCGCCGCGATCGTAACGATTGCCAGAGTCCGCAGCATGTACGCCAAGTCCGATGGCTCCCCGACGCGCACCGGAAGCGGTGCGCTACCGGTCCATTGTAGCGGTCAGAGCCAGCCCTTCTGGCGTGCGAGTCGATACGCTTCGATGCGGTTGGCGGCGCCGAGTTTGCCGATGGCCTCGGAAAGATAGTTGCGCACCGTGCCATGGGAGAGATTCAGCTGCGTGCCGATGTCACTGGCCGACTGCCCTTCCCCGGCCAGCCGCAAGACCTGCCGCTCACGGTCGTTCAGGGGATCCGCTTCGGACCACGCCTCCAGCGCCAGTTGCGGATCGATGGCGCGCCCGCCGCGGTGGACCATGCGCAGGGCCTCAGCGAGGTTCTCGGCCGGGGCGTCCTTGAGCAGGTAGCCGCTGACACCGGCATCCAGCGCGCGACGAAGAAAGCCCGGCCGGGCGAACGTCGTCACGATGATCACCTTCATCGGCAACTCGTGGCGATGGATGCGCTGGGCGATTTCCAGACCGGTCAGGCCGGGCATCTCGATATCGGTCACGAGCACGTCGGGTTTGAGCCGCTGCAGCTCACGCCATGCGCTTTCCCCATCGGCCGCCGAACCGAGGACCTCGATGTCCGATTCGAGACTGAGCAGGGCCGTCAGGGCACCGCGCACCATGGCCTGATCTTCGGCGAGGAAGACGCGGATCATGCCGGGCTCCCCTGCAGCGCCGGCGGCACCGCCAGGCCGATCTCGAGCACGGTGCCCTGCTTCGCCGGGGAGTCGATAGCCAGCCGGCCGCCGACCTGCCGCACGCGCTCGCGCATGCCGGAAACCCCATTGCCGTGCGCGGCGAGTCCGCCACAACCGTTGTCCGTGATGCGCATGGAAAAATCCTGTCCGTTACGGGTAATGACCACGCGCGCTTCGGTCGCGCGCGAGTGTCGATAAATGTTGGTGATCGCTTCACGTAGAACGAGCGAGAGTGCCGCTTCGGCGGGTTCGGGCAAAGCCAGACGCTCTGGCATGGTCACGTGCAGCGCGATACCCGAGGCCTCGAGCATCAGGCGTGCCGAAACCAGCTCACTGCCGAGATCGCCGGCACGCATGCCGGTCACGGCACTGCGGACTTCGGTCAACGTGTGACGGGCAACGCGCTCGACTTCTTCCATTTCCTGCTGCGCACGGGCGGGATCGACCAGCGCCAGGCGCTTGGCCAGCTCGGACTTCAGGGTGATAAGCGAGAGTGTGTGGCCGAGCAGATCGTGCAGGTCGCGACCGATGCGTTCGCGCTCGGCCAGTGTGGCCAGCCGACGCACTTCGACCTGCGACAGACGCAGCTCGGCGTCACGACGTGCGCCACGCACGTAGAGAAAGTTGCTGAAGCCGGCTGCCAGGCCCGCACCGAAGACGATCGCTACATGGATAAACGGCACGCCGAAGGCATACACCCAGGCCAGCGTGACCAGCGTTGCCAGCCCTACACCCATGAGCCAGTAACGCGCTTGCGGCGCATACGCCACGAGGGTGACGCCGATGATCACATAGCCCAGCGATATGG
>NZ_JBFUJE010000054.1:0-15746 GCF_056401535.1 Luteibacter sp. P4_E6
GGTTACGGCAGCGTGGCTACCGGACAGAACAGCGCCGCCTACGGTGCGGGTGCGCAAGCCAACGGCCCGGGCAGCGTCGCTGTTGGCGGCGTGGCTGTGGACGAAGACGGCAATCCGCTGATCACCAACGCGGGCGTGCCGGTGGACACCGGTGCGACCAGTGCGGGTGTCGGTGGCACGGCTGTCGGTGCGAGCGCGCAGGCGAGCGGGTTTGCTGCTTCGGCACTTGGTGTCGGTGCCTATGCAAGCGGTGCGCAGTCGACTGCGGTGGGTGCGGTGGCCAATGCGCTCGGCGATTTCTCGACCGCCAGTGGTTCGCAGGCGACCGCCGCCGGTGATCAGTCGGTGGCCAATGGCTTCGGTTCGACAGCGTATAGCGCCGGCTCGACGGCGATCGGTGCCGGTGCCAGTGCGTCGGGTGAAGGCAGCATCGCGATCGGCAACTTCGCCGAAACGGGGTTCGGGCTGTTCGGGCTGGAGAGCGCCAACGCGGTCGCGCTTGGCACGAACAGCTGGGCTCTGGGCAACAACGCTACGGCACTGGGTGCGAATGCCTGGGCACTGGGTGAGAACTCGGTGGCCCTCGGCGCGGATTCGCAGGCCGATCGCGATAACACGGTGTCGGTCGGCACCGCAGGCCATGAACGGCAGATCGCGAACGTCGCCGCCGGAACCGAAGACACCGATGCGGTGAACAAGGGCCAGCTCGATTCGTCGGTGAGCGACGCGACGCGCTACTTCAAAGCCACTGGCATCGGCGACGGCAGCGACGATGCCCTGGCGACCGGCCAGTACGCGACAGCGTCCGGCTCGGGTGCCTATGCGGGCGCCGACGGTGCGAGCGCATACGGCAGCGGCGCGGTTGCGGCGGCAACGAATGCCACGGCGAACGGCTACGGCAGCGTTGCCGCGGGAAAGAACAGCGCGGCCTACGGCGCCGGCGCACAGGCCTCGGCCAACAGCGCGACGGCCATCGGCGGCCAGGCGCTGGACGCGGACGGCAATCCTTTGATCACCTACAGCGCCACCGGTGAAGCGGTGGGGCCGGCCAACGCATCCGGCCTCGCTTCAACGGCGGTGGGGGCGAGCGCACAGGCGCAAGGCCAGTTCGGTACGGCTCTCGGCACGGCCGCATTCGCGCAGGGTGAGCAGTCCACGGCCACCGGCTTCCTTTCGGAAGCCTCGGGCGTCGGCGCCACCGCGAATGGTGCACAGGCCTATGCGGCCGGTGATCTTTCGGTGGCGTCGGGCAGCGGCGCAGCGGCCTATAGCAACGGCTCGACCGCCATCGGCGGCGGCGCTAGCGCATCGGGCGAAGGCAGCATCGCGATCGGCAACTATGCCGAAACGGGCTTCGGACTGTTTGGTCTGGAAGCCGCCAATTCGGTTGCCATCGGCACGAACAGCTGGGCGCTCGGCAACAATGCCACCGCGCTGGGCGCGAATGCCTGGGCACTGGGTGAGAACTCCGTAGCGCTCGGCGCGGATTCGCAGGCCGATCGCGATAACACGGTGTCGGTCGGGACGGCGGGCCATGAGCGGCAGATCGCGAACGTCGCCGCCGGAACCGAAGACACCGACGCGGTGAACAAGGGCCAGCTCGATTCGTCGGTGAGTGGCGCCACGCGCTACTTCAAGGCGAACGGTCTGAACGACGGTAGCGATGACGCGTTGGCAACTGGCCAGTACGCAACGGCTTCGGGTTCCGGTGCTCTCGCCGGCGCCGATGGTGCCACGGCGACCGGTAGCAGCGCGGTGGCAACCGGCAACAACGCGACGGCAAGTGGTTACGGCAGCGTGGCTACCGGACAGAACAGCGCCGCCTACGGTGCGGGTGCGCAAGCCAACGGCCCGGGCAGCGTCGCTGTTGGCGGCGTGGCTGTGGACGAAGACGGCAATCCGCTGATCACCAACGGGGGCGTGCCGGTGGATACCGGTGCGACCAGCGCGGGTGTCGGTGGTACGGCGGTCGGTGCGAGCGCGCAGGCGAGCGGGTTTGCTGCGTCGTCGCTAGGCGTCGGTGCGTACGCAAGCGGCGCACAGTCGACCGCCGTCGGTGCGGTGGCCAACGCGCTCGGCGATTTCTCGACCGCCAGTGGTTCGCAGGCGACTGCCGCCGGTGATCAGTCGGTGGCCAACGGCTTCGGTTCGACGGCGTATAGCGCAGGCTCGACGGCGATCGGTGCCGGTGCCAGCGCGTCGGGCGCGGGCAGCATCGCGATCGGCAACTTCGCGGAAACGGGTTTCGGGCTGTTCGGTCTCGAGAGCGCCAATGCAGTTGCTCTTGGTACAAACAGCTGGGCGCTCGGCAACAACGCCACGGCGCTCGGTGCGAATGCCTGGGCGCTGGGAGAAAACTCGGTAGCGCTCGGGGCGGATTCGCAGGCCGATCGCGATAACACGGTATCGGTCGGGACGGCGGGCCATGAGCGGCAGATCGCGAACGTCGCTGCGGGAACGGAAGACACCGATGCGGTGAACAAGGGCCAGCTCGATTCGTCGGTGAGTGGCGCCACGCGCTACTTCAAGGCGAACGGTCTGAACGACGGCAGCGACGATGCGCAAGCAACTGGCCAGTACGCAACGGCTTCGGGTTCCGGTGCTCTCGCCGGCGCTGATGGTGCCACGGCGACCGGTAGTGGTGCGGTAGCGACGGGCGTCAACGCGACAGCGACGGGTTACGGCAGCGTCGCCACGGGGCAGAACAGCGCTGCGTATGGCGCCGTTGCGCAGGCCGACGGTGCGAGTAGCACGGCCATCGGCGAGTCATCCTACGCGTCGGCGGCAAATTCGGTCGCCCTCGGTGCCGGTTCACTGGCTGACCGCGCGAACGCCGTCTCGGTAGGCAGTGCGGGTAGCGAGCGTCAGATCACCAACGTCGCCGCGGGTACCGAAACCACCGATGCGGTGAACAAGGGCCAGCTCGATGCATTGGCGGGTGGCGTAAGCGACGCCAGTCACTACTTCAAGGCGAACGGCCTCAACGACGGTAGCGACGATGCGCAGGCGGTGGGTGATTTGGCCACGGCGGCGGGGTCGGGCGCTTTCGCGTCGGGTACCGGTGCGACGGCGACAGGTGCGGGCGCCAATGCGGTGAACCAGTTCGCCACGGCGAACGGTTACGGCAGCACCGCCAGTGGCATGAACAGCGCTGCCTTCGGTGCGGGTGCACAGGCGACGGGTGCTGGCAGCGTCGCGGTCGGAGGCAATGCCGTCGATGAGGACGGTAACCCCCTTATCTCAGACAGCAATGGAAACCCCGTCGACACCGGCGCGACCAGCGCAGGCGTCGGCGGTACGGCGGTTGGCGCAAGCTCCCAGGCAGGCGGCTTCGCAGCGACCTCGGTCGGTGTCGGCGCCTACGCCAGTGGTGCACAGTCCACGGCCCTGGGTGCCGTCGCCAACGCCACCGGCGACTACGCGACGGCCGTGGGTACATCGACGACGGCTTCGGGTGCGGGCTCGGTAGCCGTCGGTGGGCCGAGCAACCTGCCGGGTGTGGGCCTGATCTATACCGGTGCGACGGGTGACAGTGCCGCCGCGTTCGGCGCGGGTGCGCAGGCCACGGCGGATTACGCCACGGCGCTCGGTGGCGTGGCCGCTGCCGAGGGCGTCGGTAGCACGGCGCTGGGTTACTTCGCCTACGCGCCGGGCGGAAATGCTACCGCGCTGGGTATCAATAGCTGGGCATCCGGTGCCAGCAGCGTCGCGGTGGGTGACTTCTCGACCGCCTTGGGCGCGAACAGCGTCGCGCTGGGTTCGAACTCGCTGGCCACCCGCGCGAATACGGTGTCGGTGGGTGATCGCGGTAGTGAACGGCAGATCACCAATGTCGCAGGGGGCGTGCAGGGTACGGATGCCGTCAACGTACAGCAGCTGAATACCCTGTCCGACAGTGTGAGCAGCGCCAGCCACTACGTATCGGCGACTGGCGCGGCCGATGGCTCGGACGATGCGAGCGCCACGGGCCAACTGGCCATCGCGACCGGGGCGGGGAGTAGCGCGAGCGGCGACCTGTCGACCGCCAACGGTGCCTTCGCCACCGCGAGCAAAGAGTCGTCGACGGCGATCGGTGCCTCGGCCAATGCCGGGGCGGCCGGTGCCACGGCCATCGGCGACAGTGCCAGGGCCCTGGGCGTCAATTCGGTCGCGCTCGGTAACGGATCGCTCGCGACGCGGGCCAACACGGTGTCGGTGGGCAGTGCGGGAAACAACCGTCAGATCACCAATGTGGCATCCGGTACGCAGACGAACGATGCGGTGAACGTCGGTCAGTTGAACACGGCACTCTCAAGCGCCTTCTCGGGCAGCTCGAACGTGGCGGGAAACGCCATGGCGATGGCCCTGGGTGGTGGCGCAACGATGGGCGCCAATGGCTTCGTCGGCCCGGTCTATCGGGTGCAGGGGGGCTCGTACGGTACGGTGGGTGGCGCGGTCGGTGCGCTGGACGGCGCCCTGACATCGCTGAACAGCCGTGTGGGCAGTCTGGAATCGAAGTCGGCAGGCGGTTCCGGCACCGGAACGACGCCGATTCGGCGTGATGCGGTCGCTGCAGCACCGGCATCGGTCAGCAGTCCGGGCGTCATGGCGGCCGCCGTCACACCGGCTGTCACATCGGCCGCCGTGGCGCCTGTCGTATCTGCTGCTGCGGCAGCGCCGCCGGTGACGGCCCAGGCCGTCGTGCCAGGGACCGGCAACGGCATCGCGATCGGTACCGGCAGCTATGCTAAAGACCCAACGGACATCGCGGTTGGCAACAACGCCAGTGTCGGCGCCGATAACGGCACGGCGGTCGGCAACGGAGCGACGGTGACGGCGGCGGCGACCAACAGCGTCGCGCTCGGCGCCGGATCGGTCGCTGACCAGGCCAACACGGTGTCGGTGGGTGCGGTGGGCGCCGAACGGCGCATCACCAACGTCGCCGCCGGCACCGCGCCCACGGACGGGGCCAATGTCGGGCAGGTGGATCAGGCCGTGGCGACTGCGAAGGCCTATTCCGACCAGGGCGATGCCGCCACCCTCAACAGCGCCAAGCAGTACACGGACCAGAAGTTCGGGGATGTCGTGAGCGGCGGGGCCTTCAACGAGTACAAGAGCCAGGTCGACCACCGCTTCAACGACCTCAACGACCGCCTGAACAAGGTAGGCGCCATGGGTGCGGCGATGTCGCAAATGGCGTTCAGCACCCAGGGTGTCAGYGGGGACAACCGGCTTGGCGTGGGCGTCGGTGGGTACAAGGGTCAAGGCGCGATGTCGGTCGGCTACTCGCGCAGCCTCAGTCCCAAGGCGACTCTCACCTTCGGCGCCGCGATCAGCGGTGGTGAGACTTCAGGAGGTGTTGGTGTAGGCATCGGCTGGTAATCAGCCCGGCGATATCCTACGAGTCAGCCCTAAGGGCGCGAAAGCCGGCGGTGACGTCGGCTTTCGCTTGTTGCGCCATGTCGCGGAACACGGGATTCACGGTCGCCGTCGACGCACGGTATGTGCTACCAATAGCGGCCCGCGCGGTCTGGATCGATCGCGTGGATCGACCGCTTTAACGGACCGTGAGGAAGGCATGTCTGCAATGACTGAGCATAGGGATATGCTGACCGGGGAACCGGGAGAAGCTCACGTCTGTGCGCACCTGGTGGCGCATGGCCGCCTTAAGGACACCGACCTCGCGCGGGCCAGGCGCCTGCATGACGAGACGCCGGAGGGTACGCTTACCTCGTTGATGGCCCGTCTTGGCCTGGTGTCGGAGCGCGATCTGGCCGATGCCTGGGCCGAATTGCTCGGTCTGACGCTGCTGGCAGCCAAAGACGCCCCGGACCTGCCCCCGGCCGATATCGAACTGTCGGTTCGCTTCCTCAAGCAGTACCACGTCATTCCCGTTCGCGAAGGCGAGGGCGGTCTGGCGCTTCTGGTTGCCGATCCCGCCGACCCGTATCCGTTGCAGGCTGTCCGGCTCGCCACGGGTCGCGACCTGCCCCTGCGGGTGGGACTGCGTTCGGAGATCGACGGACTCATCGAGCGCTATTACGGCCAGGGCCGTTCTGCCATGGGCAGCATTGTCGAGAGCCTGGATGGCAGCGCGGCCGAAGAGGACGATGTCGAGCACCTGCGCGATCTCGCCTCCGAAGCGCCGGTGATTCGCCTGGTCAACCTCATTCTCCAGCGCGCCGTGGAACAGCGGGCGTCGGACGTGCACATCGAGCCGTTTGAGAACCACCTCAAGGTCCGCTACCGCATCGATGGCGTGCTGCACGAAGTGGAAGCGCCACCGTCGAGTTCCACCGCTGCGGTTATTTCGCGCGTGAAGATCATGGCCCGTCTCAACATCGCGGAGCGGCGACTACCCCAGGACGGCCGCATTCAGCTGCGCGTGCAAGGCAAGGAGCTGGACCTGCGCGTGTCCACGGTGCCGACCAGCTTCGGCGAATCGGTGGTCATGCGTATCCTCGATCGCGAATCGATCATTTTCGACTTCGCCTCGCTGGGCTTCACCGACAACTTCCGCGATCGTTTCGTCGAAGTGCTCGACCGCCCGCACGGCATCCTGCTGGTGACCGGCCCGACCGGCTCCGGCAAGACGACGACGCTGTACACCGCGCTGTCACAGATCAATACGCCGGACGTGAAGATCATCACGGTCGAAGATCCGGTCGAGTACCAGATCGAAGGCATCAACCAGATCCAGGTCAAGCCGCAGATCGGCCTGGACTTTACCGGTGCGCTTCGCTCCATCGTCCGACAGGATCCGGACGTCATCATGATCGGCGAAATGCGCGATCTCGAAACCTGCCGCATCGCGATCCAGTCGGCGCTGACGGGGCATCTGGTGCTGTCCACACTGCATACCAACAGCGCGTCGGGCGGCATCACGCGCCTGCTCGACATGGGTGTGGAAGATTATCTGCTTGGCTCGACCGTGAATGGCATCCTCGCCCAGCGCCTTGTTCGCCGGCTGGATCCGGAAACGGCGATCGCGTACGAGGCGCTGCCCGAGGTGATTGAACAGTTCGAGCTGCACAAGTACACCGACGAGCGGCCGATCCGCTTGTGGAAGCCCGGAACCAGTGCGACCAACCCGACCGGCTACCGCGGCCGCCGCGCGATCATGGAATTCCTCGTCATGAGTGATCCGCTTCGTCGCCTCGTGATGCAGCGTTCCGATGCCGGCGAAATCGAACGGCAGGCGCGGGCCGAGGGTATGCGCACCATGTACGAAGACGGCCTCGCCAAGGCGGTGGCCGGTGTCACCACGATCGAAGAAGTCCTTCGCGTCACCCAGGAATCCTAGGCCCTCCCATGAGCCAGTTCCGTTACCGAGCTATCAGTGCCGCCGGCGAAGCGCTCACCGGCAGGATGGAAGCTGCGTCCGTCGAAGACGTGGTTGCGCGCCTCCAGGATCAGGGCCACACGCCGTTGGAAGCCGCACCCGCCGACGGCGCGGCGAGCGGTGGCGGATTCGCGGCGTTGTTTCGCAAGGGGGTGTTCACCGGGGATCAGCTCGCCCAGTTCACTCACCAGCTCGCCACCCTGCTCAGCGCCGGCCAGCCACTGGATCGGGCGCTTGGCATCCTGCTCGACCTTCCCGAAGGCGAGCGCGCGAAGAACCTCGTCGAGCGCGTGCGTGACCGCGTCCGCGGCGGAACGACCTTGTCCACGGCACTCGACGAAGAGAACGGGGTCTTCCCGCGTCTCTATGTCAGCCTCGTGCGGGCGGGCGAAGCCGGTGGCTCGCTCGACGAAACGCTGCGCCGCCTGGCCGACTACCTGGAACGGGCACAGGCGCTCCGCGGCAGCATTATCAACGCGCTGATCTATCCCGCTTTCCTGATGGTCGGCGTGCTCGGTTCACTGGTGCTGTTGCTGGCTTACGTCGTGCCGCAGTTCGTGCCGATCTTCGCCGACATGCAGGTGCCGATCCCACTCATTACCAAGGTGGTACTCGCCCTGGGTACGGTGATCAGTGACTGGTGGTGGGCGCTTGGCCTCGCGCTCTTCGTCCTGGGCGTCTTCATCCGCCTGCGCCTTCGTGATCCCGACGCGAAGCTGGCCTTCCACGCGCGCCTGCTCACCATGCGGGTATCCGGGCCGTTGTTACTCAAGGTCGAGACCGCACGCATCGCACGCACCCTGGGTACCCTGCTGAAGAACGGCGTGCCCTTGCTTTCGTCCTTGGCCATCGCTCGCCAGGTCACCGGCAACCGCGCGCTCGACCTGGCGCTCGAACAGGCCGCTGAACGTGTCAAGGGCGGCGCCGGTCTCGGCAGCTCCCTCGCTCAGACAGAGCGCTTCCCGCGCCTTGCGCTGCAGATGATCCAGGTCGGCGAAGAGGCCGGCGCGCTCGATACCATGCTGCTCAAGGTTGCCGATACCTTCGATGTCGAAGCCAAGCGCGCCATCGATCGCCTGTTGGCGGCGCTGGTCCCGGCACTCACCATCGTCATGACCGTCATGGTCGCTTTCATCATGGCGGCGATCCTGCTGCCTCTGCTCAGCCTTACCAGCAACATCAACTGACCGTATTCGTTCCAAGGAGCTCTGCCATGCGCGCGACACGTACGCTTCGACCCCGCCTCTCCCGTGGCTTCACGCTGCTCGAAATGCTCGCCGTCATCGTCCTGATCGGCATCATCGGCGCCATCGTCGTGACCCAGGTCGGCAAGAACGTCGACAAGGGCAAGTACGGCGCGGGCAAGGCCCAGGTCGTCACCCTGGGCCAGAAGGTCGAAAACTACGCGCTCGATAACGGCGCGCCGCCGCACGACCTGGGCGACCTCGTCGCCAAGCCCGCCGATGCACAGAACTGGCAGGGTCCTTACGCGAAGGAGTCGGACCTGAAGGATCCGTGGGGCCATCCGTTCGGCTATCGCTACCCGGGCGAACACGGCAGTTTCGACCTCGTGTTCTATGGTCAGGACGGCAAGTCCGGCGGCGAGGGCTATTCCGCCGACTACGGCAACTGGCAGTAAGCGACCCGGCACGGCCATGCATACGCGCGGATTTACGCTGTTCGAAATGCTGGCCGTGATCCTGCTCATCGCGATCGCGGCGGCGGCAGTGTCCATTCCTATTACCCAGGGGCTCGCCAGCGCACGCGTGAATGCGGCCAGTGGCGAGCTCGCTGCTGCCTTGCGCTGGACCCGTGCGCAGTCGATCGTCAAAGGCGAAAGCCTTGCCCTCGAGGTGGATACGTCGGCATCGACATACAAACCGCCGGGCAAGTCGTTGGTCACCCTTCCGAAGGATATGCGCGTCTCGATCACAAGTGCGCGCGAGGACCAGGCGAACGCCACCACCGGACGCATCCGCTTCTTCCCCGACGGCAGTTCGACGGGTGGTCGCGTTACGCTGACGCGTGGGCAACGGGAATGGCACGTCAACGTCGCCTGGCTCACGGGTGCCGTCAGCGTCGTGGATTCGAAGTGAGCTATCCCGGTCGCCAACGCGGGTTCAGCCTGCTCGAGATCATTGCCGCCATTGCCATCCTGGCGATCGCCTTCGCCGCGCTCATGCAGGTTGCGGGCAGTTCCATGAGCCTCACGGCACGCGCCAATGAACGTACCCAGGCGGCGCTGCGCGCGCGCACGCTACTTGACGGTGCCTTCGTCATGGAGCCGCTGCGCGAAGGCGATAGCGAGGGGCGCTTCGACGATACCTACCGCTGGCACATGAACGTCACGCGCTATGTCACCCCCGATGTGAAACCTCCGGCGGACGGCACCGCCAGTCGCGTGTATCGGCTGGATCTGGACGTCACCTGGGGTGTGGCCGACAACGAGCGGCACGCGCGTTTTTCAACGCTGCGCATGGGTGGCGCGAACACGGACGGCTCACCGTGAGGCGCGCGGCCGGTTTTAGCCTTATGGAAGTGCTCGCGGCGCTGGCGTTGCTGACCATCGTGTTGCTCGGGGTCTACTCGGGCATCAGCACGGCGTCGCGCATCGTCCGTAGCGGCGACCAGGCCATCGAGCGCATGGATGAGATCCGTTCCGCGCAAACGTTTCTTCGCAGCGAACTGGCCCAGGCGCTCGCCGTGCCGTTCGACGAGACCGACGATGGCGATCCGATCGTGTTTTCCGGTACCTCGCGCACGCTGCGGTATGTCGCCCCGATGCCGGGTTACCTGTCGAAACTCGGCCCGCAATTACAGACGGTCTCGCTGGTCGACGATGGCCGTCAGAGTTATCGCCTCGAAGTGACTCTTGCGATGTTGCCTCCGGATGGCGGCGCGCCGCAGCCGATCGGCGAGCCCGAAGTCCTTCTTCGTGGCATTCGCAAGGGCTCGATCTCGTATCGTGGCATGGACGATCAGAACCGCCCTGGCGACTGGCAGGACAGCTGGGATGACGGGCGGCGCACGCCGTCGCTGGTTCGCATCGAACTCGATGTCGGCGGCAACGTGACCTTTCCGACCCTCGTCGCACCCATCCGCATCGACGCGTCGGCATCGCGGAACGGTCTGTCGCTGACGCGTGGCACACGCGGGCCGGTGATTCGATGAATCGTGAACGCAACCGAGGTGTCGCGCTGCTTATCGTCCTGTGGGGCTGCACGTTGTTGGCCATCATGCTTGGCGGGTTCGCCGCGCTGGCGCGAACCGAGGGCTTGCAAGCGCGCTACCAGTTCGCCCAGACGCGTGCCCACTATGCCGCGGAGGCAGGCATGGTCCGCGCCATCGAGGGTTTACAGACGACCGACCCCGACGGGCGCTGGATTGCCGACGGACGCCCTTATGTGTTCGAGTTCGATGACGCCAAGGTCAACATCACTGTCGTCGATGAAGACGGCAAGGTGGACCTCAACGCCGCCTCCGACCAGGTGTTGACCGGCTTGTTCAAGGCGGCCGGCGCCAACGACGACAAGGCGAAGAGCCTTTCCGCCGCCGTCCAGGACTGGCGCCGCCCCGGCGATGCCGCTTCGCCCAACGGCGCGAAGAAGCCCCAGTACGAAGCAGCGGGCCTCGGGTACGGGCCGCGCAACGGGCCCTTCGCCACGGTGGAGGAGGCGCGCATGGTGCTCGGCATGGATCCGGCCATCTGGACCGCCGTCGCGCCAGTCCTGACGATCTGGTCCGGTCGCGAGCGACCGAACACCGAGCACGCCCAGCCGCTCGCACTGGCTTCGATTCCCGGACTTGGCGAGGCGGGTGCCCAGGCCATCCTGGCCACCCGCGGGCAGGCCAACGGTGCGTCGGTCGCCGGGGGCAACGGTGTCACGCACACGATACGTGCGGAGGCCATCCTTGACGACGGAACTCGGAGTTTCCTTACATCGACCGTCCGACTGCGTGGGATAAGATCCGGTAACCAGCCCTACGCGATATTGCGTTGGCGCGAAGGAGATGTTGAATGACCGCTTTGCAGGATGCCTCCCAGCTTCAGCTCGACCGCCTGCGCCGTGCCTGGCGCGGCAGCGTGCTGCCGGGCTTTCTGCGCTGGTGGGGTGGCGAGTTGTCGGCGCTGCTGCCGGTACGCTGGCGACAGGCCTTCGCCGGTGGCGAGCGCTGGTATGTCCTCGAACGCGGCGACGACGTCTGGCAGCTTCGTCGCGCCGGCGAAAGTCTGTCCATCGCGGACGCCTTCGACGCCGACACCGCCGAACACCGTGCCGCCCTGCTGGCGCGTGCCCTGGACGAGTGCGATCCCGCCGATCGCCGTATCGCTTTGCTCATGCCGGCCGCCCAGGTGCTCCGGCGTCGTCTGGTGCTGCCGGTCGCTGCACGCGACAACCTGCGTCAGGTGGTCGGCTACGACATCGACCGGCAGACACCCTTCCGCGCTGAGGACATCCACTTCGGCGTGCGCGAACTGGGTGAAGGCGGCCCGGAGGGGCGCTTCGTTGCCGAGCTCGCCGCCACGCCACGTGCCTCCCTCGATCCGCTTCTCGACGAGCTCGCGGCCTTGCGGGTTGCCCCCGATCGCGTCGATGTCCCCCAGGGCTACGGACTGGCCGGTGTCGATCTGTTGCCGCCTGCGCGTGCGCCGCGCCGCGTGGATCGTCGACGCCGATTGAACCTCGCCCTGGTTGCGGCCATCGTGCTCCTGCTGTTTGGCGCCATGGGCGCATGGCTGCACAATCGAAACGTCGCGCTCGAGACCATGCGTGCCGACGTCGATGCCATGCAGTCCGATGCACAGCGGGTGAAGGCCCTGCGTCAACGTCTTATGGATAGCGCGGGCGCCTCGGGCTTCCTCGTCCGTCGCAAGAGCGAGTCTCCGTCGATCCTGCCAGTACTCGACGAACTCACCCATCGGCTGCCCGACGACACCTGGCTGGAGCGCTTCACGCTCAATGCCACGGGTCAGATCGGCTTTCAGGGCCAGAGCCCGCAAGCGGCCCGCCTCATCGACGCGCTCAAGGGAGCGCGCAGCATTGCCGAGCCGAGCTTCCAGGGCACCATCCAGACGGATCCCACGTCCGGCAAGGAACGCTTCTACATGCAGGCCAAGGCGTTGATGGCGAAGCCTGTGACTGCCGCACCTGCAAGGGCAGCGTCTGCCCCCGCGCCGGCAGCCGCATCGACGAAGGCAGCGGCGACCCCGACCGCCCCGATCAAGGAGGATGCCCGTGCGCATGAAGCCCGCTGAATCTCGCGTCGCCGCGATCCTGCTTCTGGTCGTAGCCATCGCCATCGGCTATTTCGTGTTGATCCACTGGTGGTTCGTATCGCCACAATTGGCGATCGCCAGCGACATGAATGACCTGCGCGACACGCAACGCCGATACGCCGCCGCGATCGCCGAGCGACCACAGCTGGAGAAACGTCTGGCTACGCTCGAACAGGGCCAGACACGGAGCGATGCCTTTCTCGCCGGCGACGACACGAACGCTGCCGCGGCGGGGCTCATGCAGCGCATCGTGGATGTCGCCGCAGCCCACAAAGAAGATGGCTCCTGCGACGTCGTGCAGAAAATGCCCGTACCAAGCCAGGAGAAAGCCGGTGATCCGTACCGGAAAGTCACCGTGAATATCAGCCTGCGCTGCCAGGTGCAGCCGATGACCGCGGTGCTTCACGATATCGAGGAAGAAACGCCGTACCTCTTCATCGAGGACTTCAGCATCTATCGCAATCCCGTTGCTGCGCGAGCCGGTGGCGCTGCGCCGATGGAAGTGCAGTTCACCGTGTCCGGTTATATTCATGCCGCCCGCGCGGCGAAGGCGGCCACATGAACGCGGCCGGTCAACGTCGGCTGACGCCGGTGCTCGCCATCATTGCGCTGGCCTTTGGTTGCACCGCTGTCGCCTTTGCCATGGGCGTAGGGCAGGGCGTGCGCTGGGACGATCCGGCGCCACCGGAAGCCTTGCCGCAGCTGCGCGCCGCAGCGATGCCGCCCACCTCGCCACTGAATCGCTATGCCGAGGTCTGGCAGCGACCGTTGTTCATGGCTGACCGTAAACCCGTGGCGGCAGCGGACACGGACGATTCATCCAGCAACATCGGAGATCTCGAACTGACCGGCATCATCATGACCTCAGACCTGCGCATGGCCTTGCTACGCGATCGGGGCAAGGACATGACGGTGCGCGTCAAGGAAGGCGCCGCGCTCGCCGACGGTCACTGGACGCTTGCCTCGCTGACGCCCCGCAGCGCCGTGTTCGACAACGGCGGCCAGCGCCGCGAATTGACGCTGAAGGTCGCCGCTCCCGAGGCACTGACCAAGGACCCAGGTCGGCAGGGAGCCGTACCGGCAGCGGGACAGTCGCCCCAGCCTCCGCGCACTAACCCTGGCCTTTCGGGCAGCGGTGTGCACGTGGAGCAGGCGTCCGGCATGACCGGCCCCGCACTGCCTCGTCCGCCTGCCGCACCGGCGCGGGATGCTCCGCCCCGACAGGACGACAGCGCGCTCCAGCAAGCCAGGATCGAAGCCCTGAAACAAGCCGTACAGAAGCGCCGCATGGAGCAACAACAACAGCGGCAGCAAGCGCAGGACTCGCAGTAGCGGGCGCATGAGGCGCCCACCACGGAAGGAAGGACATCATGAAGCGACTCAATCTCGGCATCGCCGTCGCGGCGGCTTTGCTCGCGACGGGCTGTGCCCCCCACGCGACGCGCTCGACCTATGGCGATATCGCGCGTGAAGCCCTCGCCGGCGTCGACCATCCCGTACCGGAGCCGTTGCCACTGGCCCCGGCTTCTGAATCGCCCCCGTCAACGGCGCAGCCCGCCGGGGCCCAGAGGGAAATCAGTCGCGGCAGCGGAACCTTCATCCACCCGCAGGCGCTGAAGGAGCCTCGACAGACGGTGGCTGGCGAGGGAGCGGTCACACTCAACTTCGAAGACCAGCCGATCGAGGCTGTCGTCAAGGCGATCCTCGGCGATCTCCTCGATGCGAATTACTCGCTCGCCCCCGGCGTGCGCGGCACCGTATCGTTCTCGACATCCAAGCCGGTCAAGCGCGAAGACGCCTTGCCGATCCTCGAGAACCTGCTGTCGTGGACGGGCAATGCACTCGTCAGGGAGCACGGTCGATACACGGTCGTGCCCACGTCGCAGGCCGTCGCCGGGCGGCTCGCGCCGACCCTCGGTGCGAATGCCCCTCGCGATGGCCTCGGTGCCCGGCTATTCCCGTTGCGCTTCGTCGCCGCACCGGAAATGGCCAGGCTTCTCGCGCCGTTCGCGGCGACGGACGCCATCCTCCTGTCCGATCCCGCAAGGAATGTCCTGGTGGTCGCGGGTACGCGTGAGGAACTGGATAACGTGGCACAAACCATCGACACCTTCGATGTCGATTGGGTGAGTGGTATGTCGGTAGGTGTCTTCGGCCTGAGAAATGCCGGTGTGGCTGAGTTGATGCCTGCGCTGGATTCCGTATTCGGGCAGAAGAGCGGTGCGCCTGTCGCGGGGCTTATCCGGTTCATCCCGATCGAACGCACCAACGCGATCGTCGTGATCGCCACGCAGGCCGCGCACATCGAGCAGGTGGGCGAGTGGATCGAACGTATCGACCGTGGCGGCGGCAACGAACCGCGCCTCTTCGTATACGACGTTCGAAACCTTCTCGCCTCGGATGTGGCCCGCTACGTGGGCAACATCTTCGGAGGTGCCGTCAGTGGCGACACCTCATCCGCGCAAGTAGGGCCCGGACTCAATGGCATCGCCTTGGGAGGAAGCGTGGGCGACGGAGGCAACGGCTTCGGTGATGGCAGTGGCGGTGGAACAGATGTCGCCCCGGACAGCGACGCGTCGTTCTACCAGGCGCCATCCGCGGCGTCATCGGGCGATGGAAAGTCCAACATCCGCATCACCGCGATCGATGCGAACAACCAGTTGATGATTCACGCGCGGCCGTCGCAGTGGGCCGATATTCGCCAGGCCGTCGAGCGGCTCGACGCCGTTCCGCTCCAGGTGCAGATCGAAACCCGCATCCTGGAAGTCGTGCTTCGCGACAACTTCCGCTTTGGCGTGCAGTGGTATCTCGAGGGTCTCGCCGGCGGCAGCGGTGACTTGAGCCAGCCCGGCAACAAGCAGCAGTGGGCGCTAGGCAGCGGAGGTGGCAAGCCTTCGGGTAGTGACACGCTCTTCTATTCCTTCGTAAACAAGAACGTCCAGGTCGCGCTGCGCGCCATGGAAACGGACAGCAACACGACGACGCTCTCCGCGCCGTCGCTGGTGGTGGTGAACAACCGCAAGGCACGTATCCAGGTGGGCGACCAGATTCCCGTCACGCAGACCTTCGTCAACCCCGGCCTGGGTAGCGATAAAGAAGTGGGCCAGGTCACCTACAAGGACACCGGCGTCATTCTCGAGGTGCGTC
>NZ_JBFUJE010000055.1:0-14764 GCF_056401535.1 Luteibacter sp. P4_E6
GTACCGTCGTGACTCTGCTGACAGAGCAGGCCCTTGACGAACGTCGCCAGAAAATCCCGCTTGCCCAGGCCAGCCGGCCCGGCAAGCAACAACGCATGCGGAAGCGCATCGCGCTCACGGCGCKCCTGCAGGCGCGCCCAGGCATCGGCATGCCAGGGGCGCAGGCTCACGAAACGACTCCGTCAAGCAAGCCGGAAACACCCTCGATGGCCTGGCCCAGCACGGCGTCCGGCGCGGCACTCGCGTCCAGCACGCGGAAGCGTCGTGGCTCCGCGGCTGCCCGCGCGCGATACGCGTCGCGAATGCGTTCGAAGAAGGAATCACCCTCCCCTTCGATGCGGTCCGCCTCGCCCCGACCGGCGGCGCGAGCACGGCCGGTGCTCACGGGAAGGTCGAGCAGCAACGTGACATCGGGCTTGAGGGCCAGCGCGGCCCAGACTTCGAGCGCCTCGATGCGCTCCACCGGTTGACCGCGACCGCCACCCTGGTAGGCAAAGCTGGCGTCGGTAAACCGATCGCAAAGCACCCAGCGACCGGCGGCCAGCGCCGGCTCGATGACCTGACGGACCAGCTGGGCGCGCGAGGCGAACATCAGCAACAATTCGGCTTCCGCGCAGAGGTCGTTGTTGGCGGCATCCAGCACCACGCCGCGCACCGCCTCCCCCACGGCCGTACCGCCGGGCTCGCGGGTAACGACCAGATCCACGCCCTGCACACGGAGGTACGCTTCGAGCCCACGGAGCAGCGTGCTCTTGCCGGCGCCTTCGCCGCCTTCGAGGGTGATCAGTCGGCCGCGCTTGGGTGTCGTCACTGGCATCGCTTCAATTGGTAGCAGGCAACAGCCCGGTTGTGGTCATCGAGATTGGCCGAGAAGACGTGGCTGCCGTCGCCCTTGGCGACGAAATACAGATCCTTGCCTTCCACCGGATGCAGCGCCGCCTGGATCGCCGCGCGCCCCGGCAGCGCAATCGGGGTCGGCGGCAGGCCGACCCGCGTGTACGTATTGTAGGGGGTGTCCGTCGTGAGGTCGCTTTTGTGGATGTTGCCCACATAGCTGTCGCCCATGCCGTAGATCACCGACGGGTCGGTCTGCAGCAGCATGTGCAGCTGTAGGCGCCGGATGAACACGCCGGCGATGCGCGGGCGCTCTTCCGCCCTGCCCGTCTCCTTTTCCACGATCGAGGCGAGGATGAGCGCCTCGTACGAGGTGGCCAGCGGCAGGTCCGGGGCACGCGCTGCCCAGGCCGTGTCGAGTGTCTTGGTCATCGCCGCATGCGCGCGCTTGAGGATGCTGGAGTCGGTGTCGTTCTTGACGTATGCGTAGGTTTCGGGAAGGAATCTCCCTTCCGGGTGCTCGCCCTCGTTACCCAGCCGCTTCATCAGCTCGTCGTTGTCGACACCCGCCGTGTCGTGCGACAGCGTGTCGGTCGCGGCCAGCGCACGGCGCAGATCGGCGAAGCTCCAGCCATCGACGATGGTGAAATTGCGCTGCATGACCTTGCCGTTGGCCATGTCGCCAATCAGATCCCTTGGTGTCATGCCCGTGCGCAGCAGGTATTCACCCGCGTGCAGACGCCCCGATGCGCGCATTTCGATCGCCAGCACGCGCCAGTACAGCGGCGACGCGCGTGTCGCGCCGCGATCGCGCAGGTCGCGCACGATGTCCTTGAACGAAGCACCGCGTGCCACATCGATGCTCTGTCCGGCCACGGGCACGCTCAGCGGCGTGCGCGCAAAGCGCGACCAGTCGAAAACAAGCCAGCTACCCACGGCGATCGCCGCGACCAGCACCACCAGCAAAATGACACGCCAGAGGGCGATGCCGCGCACTTTCATCAATCGGAATCCTTCGAACGGTTCGGAAGCGGCAGGCCGATCGCGCGCCAGTGGGCCTGCCAATGGCGGGTCACCGGGCCGGGCTGCCAGGTTCGGCCAGCGAAAGCCCGAACGGGAAGAATGCCCCGAACGGCCGACGTGAGGAAGACCTCGTCGGCCTCGACCACCTGTTGCGGCGACACGTGCCCGATGTCCACCTCGCCCGAAGCAAGCACCTCCGCGCGCGCCACGCCCGCGACACCGCAACGATCCACCGGCGGTGTGACAAGGCGCCCGCCTATGACGGCAAACAGGTTAGCTGCCGTTGCGCAGACGACGCGACCCTCCTGGTCGGCCATCAGGCCCTCTTGCCAGCAGGTATCCTCCCACTCCGAGCGGGCGAGCACCTGCTCGAGACGGTTGAGATGCTTCATCCCCGCCAGCAGGGGCTRATCGCCCAGGCGCGTGTCGCACTGGCGCAACGCTATCCCGTGGCGGTACACGTCCGTGGCAAGCAATAGCGGACCGACGCTGATCACGATGGTCGGCTTTGCCTGGCGTGGCCGGGCGTAACCGCGCTCACCCACACCGGCGGTAAACGTGATGCGGGCCACGGCATCCTCCAGCCCATGGGCCAGGTGCTGGACGCCGGCCAGCATAGCGTCGGTATCGGGCGCAGGCATGCCCAGACGCCTCGCCGACGCCCGCAGGCGTTCGACGTGCCGCGGCCACAAAGGCAYGGCACGATCGACCACGCGCAACGTTTCAAACAGGCCGTCGCCGTACATCAGGCCACGATCCGCCGCACCCAGCCGATCGGTCTCGATGAAGTCGACCGACATACGCATGCTCATGCCGCGCCGAAAATACGCAACAGGCCGCGCGCCTTCGCCCGCGTCTCGTCGAGTTCCTTGTCAGGTACCGAATCGGTGACGATGCCGGCACCCGCACGTAGCGACACCGTCGGCCCTTCGACCATCAACGTGCGAATGAGGATATTGAGGTCMATGTCGCCGTTGTCGTCGAGATAGCCGATCGCCCCCGTGTAGGCACCCCGCGGCTCACGTTCGATATCACCGATGATCGCCATGCAGCGCACCTTGGGACAACCGGTGATGGTGCCGCCCGGAAACGTCGCCGCGATCACCTGGCCGGGCGTCACGCCTTCACGTGCCCGGCCGCACACATTGGAAACGATGTGATGCACATGGGCGTAACTCTCCACGACCATGAGCTCATCGACTTTCACGCTGCCGGGCACGCACACGCGACCGAGGTCGTTGCGCTCCAGGTCGATCAACATGACGTGCTCGGCCCGCTCTTTCGGGTGCGTCGTGAGTTCGCGGATACGTGCCGCATCGTCGTCACCAGGGACGCGAGGCCGCGTTCCGGCGATGGGGCGCGTTTGCAGCAGGCCGTCGCGCGATTCGACCAGACGCTCCGGCGACGAGCTCACGATCGCCCATGCCGGTTGCTGGAGCAGCCCCGCGAAGGGTGCGGGATTCGCCGTGCGCAATGCCGCCATCAGGCTCGCCGGGGAAGGCGCTTCGGCAAACCGCGCCGACCAACGCCGCGACAGATTCACCTGGAACACATCGCCCGCACGCAGGTGTTCGTGAATACGCACGACACCTTCGAGAAACCGCGACGGCTCGTCTTCCTCGACGGCAACGGGTGTAGCCAACGCGAGATCGGGAAGTGCCACGTCGAGGTCGGCGGACAGGATGTCCAGCCAGTGCTCGGCGCCGTCCTCGGCAATGAGAATGGTGCGTTGCCCAACGTGATCGACGATCGCCGCCGCGGGGCTACGCAAGGCGAACGCCACCGGTGCGACCCCGCTGGACGGCGGCAGGCGCAGGCTCGGCTCGATCTGCCCGACCAGTTCGTACGCAAGGTAGACGATCCAGCCCCCGTGGAACGGCAAGCCATCGTCGACCCGCGGATGATGGCGCGCGGCCCAGGCGCCATCGAGCGCATCGAGAAACGTGCCGGGAACGATGTCGCCTGCCGCATCACGAACAAGGTCGTCAGCACCGAGCGTCAGCGACGCATCACCGGCGACAAAAAGGATGTCGAAGCGAGACTGCGGCGTTCCGGTGACCGCACTGGCCAGCAGTGCCGGATAGCGTTCCGGATATGACGCGGCCGGCGCGAGGAGATCGCGCCGGCCGGCCAGGGTTCGCGTGACGAAAGCCACGCCGATCAGAGGCGACGGAAGACGAGCGTACCGTTGGTGCCGCCGAAGCCGAACGAATTCGACACGACGACGTTGAGGTCCGCCTTCTCCGCCTTGTTCGGCACGAGATCCATGCCAAGCGCGGCCACTTCCGGATCGACGTCGACGAGATTCATCGTCGGCGGGATGATCCCGTCGCGCAGCGCCATCACCGAGAAGATCGCCTCCACACCGCCGGCAGCGCCGAGCAGGTGGCCGGTGACCGACTTGGTCGAACTGACCGCAAACTTTCCCTTCGCGGTGGCGTGGTCGCCGAACACGTTGCGAATGGCCTTGGCTTCGCCCAGATCGCCCACCGGGGTGGAGGTGCCGTGCGCATTGACGTACTGCACGTCTTCCGGGGTGATGCGCGCGTCGTGCAGGGCATTGCGCATGGCAAGCTCTGCACCGTCACCACTGGGCGAGGTGATGTGATACGCGTCGCCGCTCATACCGAAGCCGACAAGCTCGGCCAGGATGTTGGCGCCACGCGCCTTGGCGAACTCGTACTCCTCGAGCATGAGCATGCCGGCACCGTTGGACAGCAGGAAGCCGTCGCGGCCGGTATCCCACGGACGGCTGGCGTGCGTCGGATCGTCGTTGCGCGTGGACATCGCCTTGGCCRAGCAGAAGCCCGCCATCGCCGTCGTCGTGGTGGCATGCTCCGAGCCGCCGGCGAGCATCGCGTCCGCATCGCCGTACTGGATCAGGCGCATGGCCATGCCGATGTTGTGTGCGGCCGTCGTGCACGCCGAGACCAACGCGATATTCGGGCCTTTCAGGCCGAAGTAGATCGACAGGTTACCGGCGACCATGTTGATGATGGAGCTGGGTACGTAGAACGGCGAGACCTTGCGCGGGCCCTTTTCGTTCAGCTCGATCGCGGTGGCTTCGATCGTGTGCAGGCCGCCGATACCGGCACCCGCGGCCACGCCGATACGCCCGGCATTCTCTTCGGTCACGACCAGACCCGACTGACGGAACGCATGGGCACCGGCGACGATGCCATAGTGGATGAACGGGTCCATCCGCTTGAAGTCTTTCGCAATGGAGCGACGTTCGTCGTCAAGCGCCTTGATCCCCGCCTCGTCGGTGGGAATCGTGACGCCGTCAAAGAAGGCGTCGGCCGCAACGAAGTTGCGGACTTCGCCCGCGATGCGGGTGTTATAGGCGCTGGTGTCGAAATCGGTGACAGGGCCGATGCCGCTGTTACCTTCGACGACGTTCTTCCAGGCGGTGGCGACATCGTTACCGACCGGCGAAAGAATCCCCATGCCGGTAATTACCACACGTCGTTTACTCATGCGTTTGTTCCTTAGCACTTTATCCACGCAACCATACGCGAGCGCAGGTTACGAAAAGCGGAAACGAAAACTGCGCCTTTAGGCGCAGCTTCCGTGTCGCTCGGAGATCGACGGGAGGCAAGCCTCCGATCGACAACCAGTCGATTGATCAAGGGGTCTTGACGTGAGCCTTGATGTAGTCGACCGCCTGCTGGACCGTCGTGATCTTCTCAGCTTCTTCGTCCGGGATCTCGCACTCGAACTCTTCTTCGAGGGCCATCACGAGCTCAACGGTATCCAGCGAATCGGCGCCCAGATCGTCCACGAAAGACGCGTTGGTGGTGACTTCATCTTCCTTGACGCCCAGCTGTTCAACGACGATCTTCTTGACGCGTTCTTCGATGGTGCTCATGTTGCCTTTACCTCCCGAGGGAAAATTCCGGCGGCATTGTAGTGGCTAAGGACTTGGCCCGCCAACACACACTGCCACCACGTGGATGACGCCCGGTTTTTCTTAAGCCGGACGCGAAACGATGATTGTCTCTCAAAAACGGGCCGGTGGCGACTGCCGCCGACCCCGGCCGATCAGGGCGGCCCCATCAGGGCATGTACATGCCGCCGTTCACGTGAAGGGTCTCACCGGTGATGTACTTCGCTGCGGGCGAGGCCAGGAAGGCCACCGCCTCGGCGATATCGTTGGGCTCGCCCAGCTGGCCCAGGGCGATGCCGGACAGGAGCGCGCTGCGCTGCTCCTCCGGAAGCCCACGAGTCATGTCGGTATCGATGAAGCCCGGGGCCACCACGTTCACGGTGATGCCACGCGAGCCAATCTCACGGGCGAGCGATTTGGAGAACGCGATGATGCCGGCCTTGGCCGCTGCGTAGTTGGCCTGGCCCGGATTGCCGGTGACGCCGACCACGGAAGCGATGCTGATGATGCGGCCCTTGCGTGCCTTCATCATGCCGCGCATGACCGCCTTGGACGTGCGGAACACGGAGGTCAGGTTGGTTTCCATGATCGCGCTCCAGTCCTCTTCCTTCATGCGCATGAGGAGCTGGTCGCGCGTGATGCCGGCATTGTTGACCAGGATGGAGACCGCGCCGGTCTCCTTGGCGATACCGTCGATCAGGGCTTCGATCGCCGCCGGATCGGTGACGTTGAGCATGCGGCCGTGGCCACCGTGGGCCGCGAGACGCTCGCCGATCGCCTGGGCGCCGGACTCGGTCGTCGCGGTGCCGAACACCGTCGCACCGAGCGCGGCAAGGCGGTCGGCAATGGCCGCGCCGATGCCGCGACTGGCGCCGGTAACGAGCGCGATTTCGCCCTTGAGGGTCTGGGTCATGGGAATTCCTGTCTTAACGGGGAAGGGTCAGGCCGTGGCGACGGTGAGCGCGGCATCGAGGTCGGCGGGCGTACCGATCGGCTTGGCCTCGACGGACTTGTCGATGCGCTTGATCAGGCCGGAAAGCACCTTGCCCGGACCGCACTCGAGCGCCTGCGTGATGCCATGGGCCGCCAGCGCCTGGACGCACTCGGTCCAGCGCACCGGAAGATAGAGCTGGCGCATCAGGGCACCACGGATGTTCTCAACCGAGGTGTGCACCTGGGCGTCGGCGTTCTGGATGACCGGGATCGACGGCATCGACCAGTCGATGGCGGCCATTCTTTCACCCAGTCGGTCCGCGGCATCGCGCATCAGCATGCAGTGGGAGGGCACGGACACGGCCAGCTTCACGGCCTTCTTCACACCGAGCTCGGCCAGGCGAGCCAGGGCGCGATCGACCGCCTCGGCGTGACCGGCGATCACCAGCTGGCCGGGAGAATTGAAATTGGCGGGAGCGACCACCTGGCCCTGGGCGACTTCCTCGCAGACCTGGGCGATCTGGGCGTCGTCACCGCCCAGAATGGCGGCCATGGCGCCGACGCCGGCCGGCACGGCGGCCTGCATGAGGCGACCACGCTCAGCGACCAGACCCGCCGCATCCTTCAGGGAAAGGGCGCCCGCGGCGACCAGGGCGCTGTACTCGCCCAGGCTGTGCCCGGACAGGTACGCCGGGAGCGCACCGCCCTGCTTCACCCACACGCGCCACACGGCGACGCTGGCGGCCAGCAGGGCCGGCTGCGTGTTCTCGGTGCTGTTAAGGCGATCCTCGGGGCCGTTCTGGCTCAGTTCCCACAGGTCGATACCCGCCCCCTCGGAGGCCTCATCGAAGGCCGCACGGACCTCGGGGTGGGCAGCGGCGAGTTCGGCAAGCATGCCGACGGACTGCGAGCCCTGACCAGGAAAGACAAAGGCGAGCGAGGCGCTGGATGCGGTCATGCGAGAAGTTTCCGGAACGTCAAACCGCGAATGGTGCCAGTAACTTGGGGCAGATTGCACCATTCGCGGGCGTGTGGAGGCCTGGGGGCCAGTCACTCCTGCGTGGCCCGACGCTCTTGCCGGGTAGGAGCCGATTCATCGGCGATCCCGCGAAGCGGGCCAGGATGCCGCGAGCACCCTTCGCCGATGAATCGGCTCCTACCAAGCGAAGGTTGGTCCCTGACGGGGATCAATATCGAAGGAGCGCCGAGGCCCAGGTGAAGCCGCCACCGAAGGCCTCGAGCAGCAGGTTCTGGCCGCGCTTGACCTTGCCCGAACGCACGGCGTAGTCGAGCGCCAGCGGCACCGACCCCGACGACGTATTGGCGTGCTTGTCCACGGTGACGATGACCCGGTCCATCGACATGTTCAGGCGCTTGGCCGTCGCTTCGATGATGCGCAGGTTCGCCTGGTGCGGAATCAGCCAGTCGATCTCTTCTTCCTTCATGCCCGCGTCCGCCAGGGTCTCGCCGACCAGCGAATCCAGTGTCTTGACCGCGACCTTGAACACTTCGCGGCCCAGCATGCTGATCTTCACGCCGTGGTTCGGCGCGTCGGTGAAACCGGCGGACACGCCAACCGGGTTGAACAGCAGGTGTTTGAAACCGCCATCGGCGCGCATGCGGGTGGTGAAGATACCCGGCTCGTCGGAGGCTTCCAGCACGACTGCCCCGGCGCCGTCACCGAACAGCACGCAGGTCTCCCGCTCGGTCCAGTCGACCATGCGGGTGAGGGTTTCGGCACCGATGACCAGGGCCTTCTTCGACTGACCACTACGAACAAACGCATTGGCGATGCCCAGGGCGTACACGAAGCCAGAGCAGGCGGCGTTCACGTCGAAGGCGGCGCAGCCGTTCGCACCCAGGCGATGCTGCACGAGGCAGGCGGTGGACGGAAAAATGAGGTCGGGCGTGGTTGTGCCGAGAATGATGAGGTCGATCTCGGATGCCTTGACGCCCGCTGCCTCGAGGGCGCGCTGGGCTGCGAGGAAGGCAAGGTCGCCCGTGGTCTCGCCGTCGRCCGCGTAGTGGCGCTCGGAAATCCCGGTGCGCGTGCGGATCCACTCGTCGGTGGTGTCGACGATTTTTTCGAGGTCGGCATTGGTCACGACCTTGTCGGGAAGTGCGCTGCCGGTACCGATGATGCGGGCGTATTTCAGAACCGTTCCCCTATTCAGGGCCAAAGGCCATAAACGCAAAACGGCGCGTTACCGCGCCGCCTGCGTTGCGATCATCCCTGCGAAGGGAGATCAGTCTTCGATTTCAACCGCACCGCGGGTTTCGATGACCTTCTTACCGCGGTAGAAGCCATCCTTGGTCACGTGGTGACGCAGGTGTACTTCGCCGCTGGTCGGATCGGTCGACAGCTGAACGGTCGTCAGCGCGTCGTGCGAACGACGCATGCCACGGGTGGAAGGGGTCTTGCGGCTCTTGGCAACTGCCATGACAAATCTCCAGCGAAATTACTTTATGAGTCCGCGGAGTGCCGCGAACGGGTTTTCAGACGGATCCGGCAAGGCTTCTTCTTCCTCGTCGGCACCAACGATGTCATCGGGCAACTCGTAGTCCGGATTGACCGGAACCAGGGGCAGCGCCAACAGCAGTTCATCTTCGATCGTCGCGCGCAGGTCGAGCTTGCCGTCCTGTTCGACGAGGAGTGCCTCGTACCCAGGGGGCAGCGCGGCTTCCTCGATTTCTTCGACAATCAGTCCGAGACGTGTATCGATCTCAACCGGAAGCACGAACGGTTCCAGCGAACGCTGACAGATCACGGTCAACGGTGCCTTCGCACGTACAGCCACATAGGCGATATTGAACTCGTCGCGACCGAAGTCCAGCTCGTAGGTTACGTCGCCTTCGGGCGACGCAATGACTTCTCCGAGGCGGGCAAAAGCCGACACGGGAAGCGAGCCCTGGAACGAACGCCGCGCACGAACTTCGCGCCAAGCGTCCACGGACGATGGCAAGGTCACGGACATAATCGGGAAATGGTAGGCATCAACCTGCCTGAAGTCAACCGGTTAGCGGGTACAAACCGCAAGAGGCCTACTTTTGCGCACGGCGGGGCCTTTCGTGCAGACTCGCAGGTCAGGATGTAGTTTGCCGCAGCACACCCAACAGGGGGAAGAGCTAGCGTGTTTTCTTTTGGTTATTATGCACTTGCGGCCATCATCGTGGCCGCCATCGGGCTATGTGCCTGGGCGGTCGTCCAGCAGCGGACGCGACGGCGACACAGCGCCATGAAGGATCTGCTGGACAACGCCGACCGTCTCGAGGCCGATCTCAAGGACTGCCGCGACCGCCTTCAACGCGCTCACTCGGTTATGTCGGTCAGTCCCGACCTGCCGGCAGCGGGCGAAGTGGAGGCCCAGCAGGCGGTGGATTCCGGCCTGCGCGCCCTACTCCAGCAACGCCTGTGGATCCGCGACCGTGCACCCGGGGCCAGCCAGCGCGAGCTGGATGACGCCGTGGACGGCCTCGTTCGGGCACGCCACCAGCTGGAGCCGCGCCTGCGTGCGCTCGACGACGCGCAGACCGCACTCGACGTGGCAGTACGCGAACATATCCACAAGGAATTCTGAGTGTCCGCGCAACCTGTCGTCATCCTCGCGTCCACCTCAGCCTACCGCGCAAGCTTGCTCCGGCGTCTTCTCGAGGGGTTCGAACAGGCCTCGCCCGGTACCGATGAAGATCCCCTGCCCGGTGAAGCGCCTGCCGCACGCGCTGCACGACTGGCCGAAGCCAAGGCCCGCGCGGTTGCCGCGACACGCACCGGCTGCGTGGTGATCGGCTCGGACCAGGTCGCGGATCTCGACGGCACCGTGCTCGACAAGCCGGGCACGGTGCAGGCCGCGCACAAGCAGCTGTCCGCCAGTTCCGGACGAGAGGTCGTCTTCCATACCGCCGTCTGCGTGATCGACGCGAAGGGCAGGACCTCCCTGCACATCGACGAAACACGGGTGCACTTCCGCCACCTGTCGGCGCAGGACATCGAGCGCTACGTGGAACGCGAACGCCCGCTGGACTGCGCCGGAAGCTTCAAATGCGAAGGGCTGGGCATCGCGCTGTTCGAACGAATCGTCAATGACGACCCGACCGCGCTGATCGGCTTGCCACTGATCGCGACCTGCCGCCTACTGCGCGACGCCGGTGTCGCCCTGCCCTGAGCTACCCCGCACCGGCAGGATGGATGCCCGATATGCGTCGCGCCAGACCACGCAATCGTCGGGACTGTGAAGCGGTCCCGGAACGGCTCGCGCCGTAGCGTCATACACGGCAAAGCGACGGCGACCGTCAAAAAGATCGAGGCGCAGCACAGGCTCGACGATGTCGACACGTGAACAGATCGACGCAAGCCAGTCGCGCCTCTCGCGTTCGCGCAGCGAGGTTTCGTCGACCACCAGCAGGAGGCGTCGGCCGGCGAGTCTCGCCAGGCCAGCCTCGTTACTTCCCCACGCTGCCAGTTGCGCGGCACGCCCATGCTTGGTGTTCAACGGGCTGTCGAGTGAATAAATAGCGCCGGCACCACCGAGCGCAAAACGCAGTTCTGCCGCCAACATGAAATTATCGGCCACGATGAGCGACGAGGGTTCCCTCGCCTGCAGCCCGCGCACCGCGTCGCTGCTTTCACGCCAACCGGTGAAGTTCGAAGGAAAGGCCTTCACCCCGGCGAGTACGCGGGCGCCATTCGGCGACGCCGCCAGGCCGAGATAACCCAGCCCGGCGAGAAGACCGCAGCCGGCGAGTACGAAGGCCGCCATGGCAAATCGGCGCCAGGTGCGCCCGGCACGGGCGAGCAAGGTAGGCAATACAGCGCAGAGGAGAACGAATCCGGGAAGCGGCCAGTGAGCACGGAACCGAACGTCGTCGGCAAACAGGCCAAGCACGAAGTAGAGAACGATGAAGCTTCCGGCAAGGGCGGCAATCACGTCGAACGGTGCTTCGCCTCGCCGACGCCAGGCCTGCCACAAGGCCCACATCAGCACGATCCACGCGAGTGGCGTGCACGCCGCGGCCTGCTCGAGCGGCTGGACCAGTGCGTCCGCGTGGAAGCGCCACGGATTGCGCTCCACGAGCTGGAATGCCAGCCCCGCACCGCGGGCGGCGACGTTATAGATCACGAGGGGAAGCAGGCCGAGTGACGCTAGCGCCATGGCCAGCCAGAGGCCGGGACGCCTCCATTGCATGCGTCCTCGCGGTGTCGCCAACAGGAACAGCAGGCCAGCGAGCATCGGCATCGCGGCGCGGTAGTGAGTCACCCAGGCAATGGCCAGCCCCGCACCGAGCAGGCTCCAATCGCGCAGGCGATTCGCTTCAAGCGCTGCCACCAGACCTTGGGTGGCGAGGACGATGGCGAACGTCAACGGCACGTCGGGCAGCGCCAGGACGCCCATGCTACCTACCAGCGGGAGCAGCAGTGCGAAGGTCGCCGCCCGCCAGCGCGCGGCCTCGCCACTCAGACGCTGCGCGAGGGCGCCGACCTGCCACGGCAACACGGCACCGATGAGCAGGAACGGCAGGCGCATGGTGAAACGTCCATGGCCGAACATCCCTTCGGACAAGCCGATCAACCAGGCCGTCAGCGGCGGCAGGTCGCTGTAGCCCCAGGCCGGGGAGAGGCTTTCCTGCCAGTAGAAGGCCTCGTCACCGAAGGGTGACAAGGTGGCCGCTATGACGACTTTCAGTAATAACGCCGCGAAGAACATGATGAGGAACATGCCTCGCCACGATCGCGTCGCCACCGCTACACTGGAACGCTCAAACATCGACATTGCCAGGCCTGGGGGCACACGCATCGATCATGTCAGCGACGACTCCGCTCAACGATGAAATGCTCCGCCACCGACTGGATGGCGCACTGGCACAGGTCAACAGCGTGCTGCTCGGCAAGCCACGCCAGGTCAAGCTGGCCTTCACCTGCCTGATCGCCGGCGGCCACCTTCTCCTCGAAGACGTACCCGGCGTCGGCAAGACCACCCTGGCGCACGCACTGGCCGCCACGTTCGATCTCGAATTCCAGCGCATCCAGTTCACCAGCGACCTCCTGCCATCGGACATTATCGGGGTCAGCGTCTACGAGCGCGAGACAGGTCAGTTCCGTTTCCATCCGGGCCCCATCTTTACCAGCCTGTTGCTCGCCGACGAGATCAACCGTGCGACGCCGAAATCGCAGAGTGCCCTGCTCGAGGCCATGGCCGAGGGACAGACTACCGTGGACGGCGTCACCCACGAATTGCCCAGGCCGTTCTTCGTGGTCGCCACGCAGAACCCGCTCGACCTGGCCGGCACCTTTCCCTTGCCGGATTCRCAGTTGGATCGCTTCATGTTGCGCCTGAGCCTGGACTATCCCGACCCCGCGGCCGAACGCGCGCTGCTGATCGGCGAAGATCGCCGCGAACTGATGGCTTCGTTGAAGCCACGCCTCGACATCGCGGCGATCAGCCAGTTGCATGCCGCCGCGCAGGCGGTGAAGGTCAGCAGCGCCCTGCTCGACTACCTCCAGGCGCTGCTCACAGCCAGCCGGAAGCACAATGAGGTTCGCGTCGGTCTTTCGCCGCGTGCCGGACTGGCATTGCTCGCCGCGTCGCGTGCCTGGGCGATGATCAGCGGACGCGATTACGTTATCCCCGAAGACGTCCAGACGGTATTCGTGCCTACGGCGGCCCATCGCCTGGTCCCCGGCCGCGGTAGTCACCGAGAGTCGATCGCGCGGGCGATCCTTGCCGAGACCGCGGTGCCCTGATGCCGCCAGCGGGGGAACGGATCGTCGCATGGGCGGAACGGAGGTTGCCTTCACTTACCCGTATGCGCAGGCGCGAGCCCCTGCCGATCCTGCTTCATCGCCGCCGTATCTACATCGTGCCGACCGGCTTCGGCGTGGGTTTCTCCCTGTTGCTGGCCGTGATGCTCATTGGCGCGCTGAACTACGCGAATAACGCCGCCCTCATGCTCACCTGCCTTCTCGGCGCAGCTACCGCCGGTAGCATGCTGGTGGCGTTTCGTACGCTCAACGGCCTGTCCGTCGGAGGATTGCGCGCCGGCACCGCCCGTGCGGGCGAGCTCATCCGCGTCTCGCTCGACATCGCCGCAAGCCAGCGCGAGCGCATGGCCATCCGGCTCGATGTCGCCGACCGTGAGCACGTGGTGGTGGTGATCCCCGGCGCACCGGCGACCATCGAGTTCGCGCTGGCCACCGATTTCCGCGGCTGGCTGTCCCTTCCGCGCATGCGGCTGCATACGCGCTGGCCGCTCGGCATGTTCCGCGCATGGAGCTGGCTCAACCCGGATAACCCCGTCCTGGTCTACCCACGCCCCGAGGCGCTCGGGCCGACACCGTTCGAGCCAGAGGGCGATGCCGACCGCGGTCGCCCTCGCGCCGGCGACGAGTTGGCCTCCCTGCGCGACTACCGTCCCGGCGACCCTCGCCGGCAAATCGCCTGGAAACTGAGTGCGCGCCATCATGGACTGCTGGTGAAAGACCTGGAACAGCCTGCACCGAAGGAAGATTGGCGCCTGGACTGGGACAGCATGCACGGGCTCGATGACGAATCGCGCATTTCCCGCCTCGCCCGCTGGGTCGACGAAGCCAAGGATTCGGGACGACGCTGGAGCCTGCGCCTGCCGGACGGCTATTTCGATATCGCCCAGGGCGACGAGCATTACCACCGCTGCATGACAGCACTGGCCTTACGCCCATGACGCGCTTTCGCCTTTCGCTCAGCCGTGCCCCGGTCGACGAGCCTGTCCTCGCGCAACGCCCTTTCGACCTGCTCTGCCTGACCATGGCCAGCGTGCTCGTGGTGCACGCGCTGCACCTGCCGTGGTGGCTCACCCTCACCCTGGCCCTCGTGCTCACGGCACGCTGGCGCCAGCGCCGCACAGGCGGAAGGAACGCGCCGTTCTGGATCAAGCTACCCTTGATCGGCCTGCTGCTTGCCGTCGTTATCTCTTACTACGGCACCCTGTTCGGTCGCGAACCAGGCAGCGCCTTCGCCGTCGGCCTCCTCGTGCTGAAGATGCTCGAGAGCGAGCACCGTCGCGATGCACGGGTGGCAATCGCCTTCGCCTGCTTCGGCCTGATGAGTGCCTTGC
>NZ_JBFUJE010000056.1:0-14762 GCF_056401535.1 Luteibacter sp. P4_E6
GTGGATAACTGGAACGTCGATTTCAACAGCCTGTTCATCCGCGAGAACTTCGACAACTGGAACCAGTCGATGTACCCGTTCACGGGTAACGCGCCAGGCAACGTGACGAGCTTCACCCAGGGCCCGAATGGCGTCGTCACCGGCGGCCATGTCTGCGGTAACGACAATGCGGGTTGCCCGGCCATCGGCCCGACGCTGATGGACAGCAACGTCCGCAAGTCCGTGGTCCGCACGTCGGCGTTCGACCTGAAGTCGAGCTACGACGGCGACGGCTGGAAACTCGGTGGCGCAGCCGGCTACAGCAAGGCTCGCAACGACGATATCTCGCAGGCCGTGATCGAGCCGCAGTACGCGGGCGGCTACACCTGGGACATCAACCACGGCTTCAACTTCGACAGCCCGGCAGCGGCGAAGAACCCGGCCAACTGGCACATGGGTGACGCGGACGGCCTCGGTGGCTGGCCCGGCAACTACGGTGATTACAGCGCGAATTCGCGTGACACCTACGCCCAGCTCGACTTCAGCAAGTACTTCGACAACTTCTTCAACGAGCTCCAGGTCGGCTACCGCTGGAACCGTCACGAAGAGGGCATGAACGCGCACGTCTACGGCGGCAATGGTCCGACCTCGCTCGCCGACCTCGGCACCGACGGCCTGACCAACGTTCTCGGCAGCGTGGGTGGCTGGGACGGTTCCTCGCAGCACGTCAGTGCCGATCCCAATGCGCAGTACGCCTGGGTTCGCGCGACCAACGGCGGTAACGAGGATCCGGGTACGTTCCTCAACGGCACGTACAAGCTCATCGAGAAGACCAACGCCGCCTACGCACAGCTGAACTTCGCCGGTGGCGGTTTCCACGGCAACCTGGGCATGCGTTACGTCGACACCAAGACCGACGGCTTCGGCTACAACTACTCGGGTGCACCGGTGCTTCCCGCTCCGGCCGGCAGCTACCAGAAAGCGTCGCAGACCAGCAAGAACTGGCTGCCGTCGCTCAACGTGGCCTATGACCTGACCGACGACATCATCCTGCGTGCCGCGGCCGCCAAGGTCATCGCCCGCGCGCCGTACAACATGCAGGTCAACAACCTGTTCCTCAACGACACGGTCCTGACCGGTTCGGGCGGAACCCCGGACCTCAAGCCGTACAAGTCGAAGAACTTCTCGCTTTCCGGCGAATGGTACTTCGCACCGCAGTCCTACTTTGCGATCACCGGCTTCTACAAGAAGATCGACGATTACGTCTTCCAGGACGTGGTGCAGGAGCAGCACTTCAACTCGGCGACCTCCACCGATCCCGTCCAGTTCGCCAAGGAGCTCGCAGCGGGCCTCTGCACGGCTGATGGCTTCTGCACCTACGACATCTCCCGCCCGGTCAACGTCGGCTCCGGCAAGGTCAGGGGTGGCAACGCCAGCTTCCAGCAGGCCTTCTGGGATACCGGTTTCGGCGTCACGGCGAACTACACGTACGCCAAGGGCACGCTCGATTCGGGTGGCCAKCTGCCGTACAACTCGAAGAATGCGTACTCCATCAGCCCGTACTACGAGTTCGGCGCGTTCAGTGCCCGCATCAACTACAACTGGCGTAGCGCGTACCTCGCCGGTGGCTACGTGGCCGGTGCGCCGCCCGCAACCACCGAGGCATACGCCGATCTCGGCGCGACGATCGGCTGGAAGTTCAACAAGCAGATCTCGGTGACGCTCTCGGGCATGAACCTCGCCAACGAACAGTACAAGCAGTACATCGGCACGAAGGACTTGCCGGTTGCGAAGTACACCACCGGTCGCCGTTACATGGCTTCGGTGCACTTCGACCTCTGATAAAGCGTCATGGATACGCGGCCACGGAAGGCCGCAAACCCCTCGAAGCTTCATTCCCCACGGGCCCGACTACTCATTATCGGGCCCGCTTTTTTTTGTGCGTTTCCGGCACAATCGGGCGGTTGCCCGAATTCACAGGAGCTATCGATGCGCCGAACTCTCTTCCTCGCCATGGCCTTTGGCCTTACCGCTTGCGCCAGCCAGCCGAGGCACGAAACCGGGCCCGTCGATAACGTGCCGCTCTCACTCATTCCACAGCCTGCTTCGCTCCAGCGCCTGCCGGGGCACTTCAGGCTCGATACTTCGACCACCATCGTCGTCCCGGCAGGTAACGCCGCGGCTAAGAAAGTCGCCACGCAGCTGCAGGGCTGGATACGCCAGGCGCGTGGCACGGAGATCGCCATCGCCGAGGGCAAGCCGCGCGACGGAGCGATCGTCCTGCTTACCGACACGACGACCAAGGGTCGCGAGGCGTATACGCTCGACGTGAACAGCAATGGCGTGCGGATCGCCGCGAACGATGAAACCGGCCTGTTCTACGGAGCGGTGACCTACTGGCAGCTGCTGACCGATCCGGCATCGCAGAATGGCGTGCCCGCCGTGCACATCGTCGACGCGCCGCGTTTCGCCTGGCGCGGCCTGATGCTCGACTCCGCCCGTCACTTCCAGTCGGTCACCGAGATCGAGCACCTGCTCGACCAGATGGCCCTGCACAAGCTCAACACCTTCCACTGGCATCTCACCGATGACCAGGGCTGGCGCCTGCAGATACTCAAGTATCCGAAGCTGACGGAGGTCGGTGCCTGCCGCAAGCCGGTGGGTCCGGACGTCGCCCTCACCGGGGACCCGGAACGCCCGTACTGCGGCTTCTACACGCAGGACGAGGCGAAACAGATCGTCGCCTATGCCGCAGAGCGACACATCACCGTGGTGCCGGAGATCGAAATGCCGGGACATGCGCAGGCGGCCGTCGCGGCGTACCCGCAGTTCGGCGCCGGCAGCAAGAAGCTCGGCGTCTCGACGGACTGGGGCGTCAATACGGCGCTATTCAACGTGGACGATGGCACCTTCACCTTCCTGCAGAACGTGCTCGACGAAGTGATGGCGATCTTCCCGTCGACCTATATCCATGTCGGTGGCGACGAAGCTGCCAAGGACGAATGGGAACATTCGAAAGCGGTCCAGGCGAAGATGAAATCGCTCGGCATCGACAACGAGGAGAAGCTGCAGGGCTGGTTCGTCGAACGTATCGGCAACTATCTCGACCAGCACGGACGTCGGATCATTGGCTGGGACGAGATCCTCGACGGCAAGGTGCCGGCGAGTGCGACGGTGATGTCCTGGCGCGGTACCAAGGGCGCGATCAAGGCGGCCAACGCAGGGCACGACGTGGTGATGGCACCCTCGCCGACGCTCTACCTGGACCGCCTGCAGTCCACCCTTCCCGACGAGCAGCCGGGTAGCCCTCAGGTGCAGACGCTGAAGAACGTGTACGACTTCGATCCGGTGCCGTCGGATATCGCCGCGGACAAGGCGAGCCACGTGCTCGGCGCGCAGGCCACGGTGTTCACCGAGTACCTGCCGAACTGGTATCGCACGCAGCACGCCGTTTTCCCGCGCATTGCCGCGCTCGCCGAGCGGACATGGTCACCCCAGGCGGACTGGAACAGCTTCGTGGCGCGCATGCCCGCTGAGATGTCGCGTTACCGTGCCGCGGGCATCGTGCCTGCCGATGGCGCGTATGCCGTGGCCATCGCCACGGCGGCCGCGGATAACGACAAGGCGAAGGTCACGCTGTCCACCCAGAATGGCTACGGCACGATCCGATACACCACGGATGGTTCAGCCCCGACCGCTCAGTCCACGGCCTATACGGCGCCCTTCGACGTACCGCTGCCGACGACGATCCGCGCGAATGCCTTCGACAACAGCTTCGCCCTCGCTGGCCCGCGCGACGAAACCGTCGACGCGAAGTCACTCCTGCGGCGCAGCAGCGACCAGCTCGATACCTGTGGCGACAAGCTCGTCCTGCGCATCGAGTCGCCGGACGCGGTGAATGGTGCGCGACCGGTGTACAAGGTCGACATCATGAACACCTGCTGGGTGTGGAAGGGCGTGAAACTCGACGGTCGCTATGGCGTTGACGTATCCGTGGACCGCCTGCCGTACAACTACGCGCTGTGGAAGGACACGGTGGGCATCGTTTCACGCAAGGCCCGCTCGCGTGCCGGCGAGATCGAGGTGCACCAGGATTCGTGCGACGGCCCGAAGATCTCGACCATCGCGCTGGACAAGGCGAAGGACGGGCGGGCGACGTTGCAGGGCATCTTGCCCAAGCGCGAGGGCGTGCACGACCTGTGCTTCGTGATCACCGGTAAGCCCGGGCCGAAGATATGGGTGATCGGGGATGTGCAGCTGCGCTGAGGAGCATCGCCGCTGAATCGGCTCCCACAGAGAGCGACAGCCCGCTCTGTGTGGGAGCCGATTCAGCGGCGATGCCTTTGCCTCAAAACGACATCGCCGTCGGAAATGTCGCGTGCCTCTGCAATGCCGAACGCGCGTCCCGTTCGTCATCGCCCTCAAGCGGCATCAACGTGACGAACTTCCCGGCGATCATCGCCGCCAGGGGCATGCCGTCACGGATGGCGATACGTGTGCCGAGCACCGCAGGAATCTTTGCGGCGCCGGCACTGATTGTGCCGACAAGATTCAGCGGATCGGTGCCCGCGATGCAGACCATCTCTCCGTCATGCTCGCGGTGACGGATCTGCCGCAGGGCTGCGAGTGCCTCCGGTAGCGCGAACTGCTCGCCCACCAGGCCATCGACGAAACGGCCGCCGCGGATTTCGCCGCGTGCCTCCAGGCGATGAAACACCCGGCGCAGGTCTCGCCATGCCGGCAACCAGGCCGCCTCACGTTCGAGAATGCGCCAGCTGACCACGCCATAGCGGCGCAGCAGTGTGCGTGCCATATGGTCGAGCCCATCGGCATCGTTGCGCTGTTCGGTCGGCCGACGCGCAAGCGACCAGCGCCCCGCATCCTCGATACCACTCATCATGTGCCGTCGCGCGCGGCGCTGGCGACTGCCGTTGCGCTTGGACGCCGGGAGCAACAGGGCTCGCAACCCGGCAAAGCTGTCCGCTGTGACGCGGCCGGCAGCCACCAGTTCGCCGAGTGCGTCTTCGAGTTCGGTGCGCAGCAAGCGCGTAGTCGATGCGAGCTCATCGAAGAACAGCGCGCCTTCGTCACGAAGCGCATCGGCCACGGCCTGCGCTCGCGACGACAGCGGCAATTCGTCGGAGATCGCCGGTGCCGCCGCCGACCAGATCGGCAATTGCCGGCGCGGCAACAGCACGATGGGCGTGGAACGAACGGGGCCACCGCTGCCCGTACCCAGGCGAAGGCGACTCCATACCACGCGACCGGCCCGGCAAAGGTCATCGAGCCAGCCGATGCTGTAGTCGCTGACACGGGCCGGCAGAAGTTCGGCCTCCCAGCCACCCGCGGCGGCCTCGAAACCTTCGAGCTGCGCGATCACGCCGGCCAGCGCGTCGGGCCCGGCGACCTGCGTGTTGCGGGTCACGTGCTGCCAGTCGAGCAGGAAGCGCATGAAGTCGCGCGGGGCGACCGGTTCGATCTCGCGGCGCAGGCGCCCGATCGTGTAGCGATGGATACGGGCGAGCAGATGGCGCTCGCACCATTCGACCTCCGTGGTGCCCGGCGAGAACGGTCCGCGCATGACATAGCCTTCGGTCTCGAGGGATGTCAGCGCGAGGTCGAGAGCGCCGGCATCCACACCGAGCGACGAGGCGAGCACGCGAGCCGGCACGGGGCCAAGCCCGCCGAGGCGCCCTCGGACGATATCGACGAGTGCGGATTCCGGCGTCCATGCCTGCACCTCGAACTCAGCCGGGGCGGCCATCGCGGGCGAGAGCGATGCGTCCGGGTGGATGGCGCGCCACGTCGGCAGGCGCTCAGCGGCCACCCACAGCGACACCTCGCCGTGGGTCAGTTCGGTCGCGCGCGCGTCCCTGGCCAGGCTGCGTAACAGCCCCGTCCACGAAGGATGCTCGCGCATGTCGTCCCCGGTCACCGCGCCAAGGAGCATGAGTGCCTCATGCATTTCGTCGGCGTTACGGGCTTCCGGCCATGCTTCCTCGCGTACGGCCGCGATCGCCTCGGCGTCGAGCCGGCCAAGATCGTCGGCCGTCTCCGCCTCGTTCCAGCGGCGCGACTGCACCGCCTGTGTCCGGCGCTCTTCCAACGGCGCGTCGTCAAGAAAGGCATACGGCGCGGCATTGAGTATCTCGGCAGCCAGCGGCGACGGCGTGGCGAGGTCGCGCGAAAGCATGCGGATGGCGCCCGATTCCAGTCCGCGCAGGATGGTGAGCAGACCTTCGCAGTCCATCGCTTCGTGCAGGCAGTCGTCGAGCGTCTGGTTGACCAGCGGATGGTCGGGAACCTCGCGCTCGCCGACGAGGTTTTCGGCGCACGCCACCTGGTCGGGAAAGACGGTGGCGAGCAGGTCTTCGCTCTTCATCCGTTGCAGCTGGGGAGCGACCTTCTTGCCGCCGGTGAAGCGCGGCAGCGCCAGTGCCGTGGTCGCGTTCCAGCGCCAGCGCACGCCGAACAGCGGCGCGTCGAGCAGGGCCTGGATCAGCACGTGCTCCGCGGAGTTCGAATGCAGGTAACGCGCCACTTCTTCCAGCGGGAAACTATGGCTGGTGGACAGTGACAGCACGATGGCGTCTTCGGTCGCGGCAGCCTGCAGTTCGAAATTGAATTTGCGGCAGAAGCGCTTGCGCAGCGCGAGGCCCCAGGCGCGATTGATCCGGCTGCCGAACGGCGTGTGGATGATGAGTTGCGTGCCGCCGGATTCGTCGAAGAAACGCTCCATTACCAGGGTGTCGCGCGTGGGCAGCGCGCCGAGTGCCGCGCGTGCACGGAACAGGTAGTCGACCACCTGTTGGGCCGCCGCCTTGCTGAGGCCCAGGTCGCCGGTCAGCCAGTCGAGCGCTGCCTCGCGGCCACCTTCGTCGAACTTCTCCGAGATATCCGTGCGCAGGCGGGACACACCGATCGAGAGTTCGTCGGTGCGTCCAGGCGCTTCGCCCAGCCAGAAGGGAATGTTCGGTGGCTGCCCTTGCGCATCCTCCACACGCAGGCGGCCCATTTCCACGCGCATGATGCGATAGGAGCGATTGCCGAGCTGGAACACGTCACCCGCGAGGCTTTCCACAGCGAAGTCTTCGTTCACCGTACCGACCACGATCGCCTGGGGTTCGAGCAGGACGTTGTAGTCACCCGTGTCCGGAATGGTGCCGCCGGAGGTCACCGCGGTGAGCTTTGCCCCGCGTCGCTCACGAAGGCGCTTGTTGACCGCATCGCGGTGAATGTACGCACCGCGCGGGCCGACACGCGTGGTGAAGCCCTCCGCCAGCATGCGCACGGTCTCGTCGAAGGTCTCGCGCTTGAGTGCATGGAACGGATACGCGCGACGCACGAGGTCGAACAGCGCGTCCTCGTCCCATTCCTGGCAGGCGACTTCGGCAACGATCTGCTGGGCGAGTACGTCGAGCGGCTGAAGGGGCATCACCAGGGCATCGAGTTCGCCGCGACGCACGCAGTCGAGCAAGGCAGTGCATTCGACCAGGTCGTCGCGTGATGTCGGAAACAAACGCGCCTTCGGCGTGCCGCCGACGGCATGGCCGGCGCGGCCGGCTCGTTGCAGGAAGGCGGCGATGGAACGTGGCGAGGCGATCTGGCAGACCAGGTCGATGTCGCCGATGTCGATGCCGAGTTCGAGCGAGGCCGTGGCGACCAGGGCACGCAGCTCGCCTTTCTTCAGGCGTTGCTCCGCGTCCAGGCGCTGTTCGCGGGACAGGCTGCCATGGTGTGCCGTGACCGCCTCGCGCCCGAGCCGCTCGGAAAGGTGTCGCGCCACGCGTTCAGCCATGCGCCGCGTGTTGACGAAGATCAGGGTGGTGCTGTGCTGCTCGATCAGGTTCGAAAGCCGGTTATAGACCAGCTCCCACATGTCGTTGGACATCACCGCTTCGAGCGGCACCGGCGGAACTTCCAACGCGAGATCACGCTTACGCGTATGGCCGATGTCGATGATGGCGCAGTCTTCCTTCGCACTGCCGGTGAGGAAGGCGGCCACTTTCTCGATGGGCTTCTGCGTGGCCGAAAGCCCGATCCGCGTGATACGACGCTGCGCCAGCGATTCGAGGCGCTCCAGTGACAGCGCGAGGTGACTTCCGCGCTTGCTCGACGCTACGGCATGGATTTCGTCGACGATCACTTCGCGTACGTTGGCCAGCATCGCGCGGCCCGACGCCGAGCCGAGCAGCACGTAGAGCGACTCCGGCGTGGTCACCAGGATGTGCGGTGGACGCTTCTTCATGCGCTCGCGGTCGGACGATGGCGTATCGCCCGTGCGCACGGCGGTGCGTATCTCGAGATCCGGTAGCCCCTGCTTGCGCAGCTCCTCACGAATGCCGGCCAGCGGGGCCTCGAGGTTGATGCGGATATCGTTCGAGAGCGCCTTGAGCGGCGAGACGTAGAGGATGGTGGTCCGGTCCGGCAGGCCGCCGTCGCGCACACCCTCGCGCACCAGCATGTCGATCGCCGAGAGGAACGCGGTGAGCGTCTTGCCGGACCCCGTGGGTGCGGCGACGAGGGTATGTCGGCCGGAGCGGATCGCCGGCCACGCAGCCACCTGCGCGGCCGTGGGCTCCGGAAACGTGTTCCCGAACCACGCGGCAACCGCCGGATGAAAGGCGTCTAGCGTTGTCGACTTTTGTGAATTCATTGAATCACTTAAGTGGGGTCCACGGGGCCACGGGTCAAGTTCCAGCCTAACGCGAAGCGGTCTCGTGGGTTGCGATGAAAACGTTACTGAGGGAACGTGGCGCTTTCCCCCCGGATCGACTTCGTGACCATGCCCGATACCGCGCGCCGCACTGCCCTCGCCTTCGCCATCACCGCTGGTCTCGCTGCCACCGCCAGCGCGGCCACGCCGCCTTCCCGGCCCTGGATGGATCGCTCGCTGTCGGTGGATCGCCGGGCCGAGCTCGTCGTCGCGGCCATGACCGACGATGAGAAATTTCGCCTGATCCGCTCCGACTTCGGCCTTGTCAGCGATAAGCACGGTGTGCCTGAAGGCGCCGTGGGTGGCGCGGGCTACGTGCCCGCCCTGCCGCGCCTCGGCCTGCCCGCCATCAATGAAACAGACGCCGGGCTGGGCGTGAACAAGCCCGGTATCGACGGCAAGGGTGCGATCTCGCTCCCGGCCGGACTGGCCACGGCCGCCAGCTTCGACACGGCGGTGGCCCACGCCGGCGGCCGGATGATCGGCGGCGAGGCCCGCGGTAAGGGCTACGGCGTGCTGCTGTCCGGCGGCGTCAACCTGCTGCGCGATCCGCGCAACGGTCGCAACTTCGAATACGCCGGTGAGGATCCGATCCTGGCCGGCAGCATCGTCGGCGCCACCATCAAGGGCATTCAGGAACGCAAGATCGTCGCGACGGTGAAGCACTTCGCCATCAACGACCTCGAATCCGGCCGCAACACGCTCAGTTCGGACATCGATCCGGTCGCCCTGCGCGAATCCGACCTGCTGGCGTTCCAGATCGCCATCGCCCATGGCGACCCCGGTTCGGTCATGTCCTCGTATAACCGCGTCAACGGCACCTACGCCGGCGAACACGACTGGCTGCTCAACCAGGTGCTGAAGCAGGAATGGGGCTTCAAGGGTTTCGTCATGTCGGACTGGGGTGGCGTGCACAGCGGCGCCAAGGCGGCGTTGGCCGGCCTCGACCAGGAATCGGCGGGCGAGGTGTTCGACGCGGAGGTGTTCTTCGACAAGCCGTTGCGTGCCGCCGTCGCCTCGGGTGAGGTGCCGAAGACGCGCCTGGACGACATGGCCCGGCGCATCATGCGCAGCCTGATCGCGCACGGCGTCATCGACGATCCCATCCCGACGAAGCCCACCACGCCCGTGCCCTACGACGCCGACCGCAAGGTCGCCCGCGACACGCTCGAGGCCGGTGCCGTCCTGCTGCGCAACCAGGGCGGCCTGTTGCCGCTGGCGCGCCAGGGCCAGTCGGTCGTGGTGATCGGCGCGCACGCCGACAAGGGCGTGCTTGCCGGCGGTGGCTCGTCCACTGTCACCGACGAAGGCGGCGACCCCGTGCCGGGGCTGCAGCCGACGGGATGGCCGGGGCCGGTGCGTTACCACGCCTCCGCGCCGCTGACCTTCATGCAGAAGCTGGGGACGAAGGTGAGCTTCGACCCGGGCACCGACCCCGCCGCCGCGGCGAAGGCCGCCGCTGGCGCCGACGTCGCCGTGGTCTTCGTCACGCAGTGGGCTGCCGAGTCCTTCGATGTCGCCGACATGGCGCTACCCGATGGCCAGGACGCGCTCGTCGCCGCCGTGGCGAAGGCCAATCCGAAAACGGTGGTCGTGCTGGAAACCAATGGCGCGGTGAAGATGCCCTGGCTCGACAGCGTCGGTGCCGTACTGCAGGCCTGGTATCCCGGCTCGGGCGGCGGCGAAGGCATCGCGCGCCTGCTGTACGGCGAGACCGCGCCCTCGGGTCGCCTGCCGATGAGCTGGCCGAAAGACGAAACCCAGCTTCCGCGTCCGACCATCCAGGCGGCCGGCCTGTACTCGAAGGATAAGCCGGCGGACAACGTCGACTACAACATCGAAGGCGCCGATGTCGGCTACCGCTGGTTCGAGAAAACCCGGCGCGAGCCGCTGTTCGCCTTCGGCTACGGCATGACCTATACGAGCTTTGCGTACAGCGACTTTGCCGTGGATAAGGACGCCAGGGGCCACGCCGTCGCCCACGTCACGGTGAAGAACACCGGTAAGACCGCTGGCGCCGATGTGCCGCAGGTCTACGTCACCGCCCCGGGCGCGGCCACGCGACGTCTGGCCGGCTGGAGCAAGGTGTCGCTGAAGCCTGGCGCGAGCCGCCGCGTCGATATTCCGCTCGAGTCGCTCGCCCTGGCGCGTTACGACGATGCAGGCAAGCGCTGGCGCGTGGCGCCCGGTACGTACGCGGTGAAGCTTGGCCGCTCGGCCAGCGATATCGCTGCCGAGGCCACGGTCACGGTGGGCGAGAGCTTCCCGGTGGTGAAGGCGCCCTAGGCGCCTGCACGACACGGCGACACGGGATAGCCACAATGCGCGCATGAACCTGCGCCCCGCCCCGATCGTCGCCACCCTCCTGTGCCTTGCCTCGGCACCTGCCTTCGCCGACCCGCCCGACTTCGACCGGCCCGGCGCAGGCTTCGCCACCAGCGTGCTCCCCGTGGGCACGCTGGCGCTCGAACAGGGCCTGCCGACCTATGAGCGCCAGCGTCAGGACGGGCTGCTCGACAAGACCTACACCGCCGATAGCCTGGTCCGCATCGGGCTGGGCGGCCCGGCGGAACTACAGGTGGGCGGCTCGGCGTGGAACCGGCTGGAAGAAAGCGGCGGTGGCTCCCGCCGTCATGCCGTTGGCCACGGCGACACCAGCGTCGGCCTCAAGATCGCGCCAGGGGGTTCCGGTGAGACGGGCACGTTCAGCTGGGCTGCCCTGGGTCAGGTCACGTTCGCCAACGGCGATCAGGATTTCAGCAACGGCGCGAAGGAGTATACCCTCGGCGCCACCGGCCAGTGGAAGCCGAACGACACCTGGCAAGGCACCTTGTTCGCCAACGTCGATCGCCTGCAGGGCCGCAACACCTGGACCCTGGCACCGACCTTCGGGCGCAAGCTTGGCGAGAACTGGATGGCTTACGTGGAAACGGATGCGATCCACGATGCCGAGGACGGCAACGAGTTGCAGGCAGGCGGAGGCGTGGCATACAGCATCGGTGACCATGCCCAGCTCGACGCCTACGCCCTGCACCGCATCGGCACGCACGGCCCTTCAGTAGTCGCCGGCCTCGGCGTCTCGATCTTCTTCGGCAAGAAGAGCTAGCGATTGCTTCTACGCATGGCGCGCACCAGCAGCGCCGTAAGCACAAGGCCGATGACCAGCCCGATGCCACCACCCCAGACGGCGCCCGTGCGCGAGTCGATCGCGTAACCGATCCCGAAGCCCATCAGCATGAACAGTGGTAGAGGCAGGCATCCCATGGCTCGATGCTACCGAGAAACCCACCCGAGATAAAAACATGGCCCTCGCGCTCACGCGGAGGGCCATGACGGACGTCCCTTGGTCCGGTGGCATGAGCCACACCAAAACGCGGCCCGACAAAGCCGGCGCGGCGTTATCGCCGATGAAGGGGGGATCGATCCTGTTACCAGGGACTGACGGCATCCTGCCATCGGATCGGTCATCGGCGATTCGGTCGTCCCGACTGGCTTCTGGCCAGGCGGGACACGGGATCTATAGTGCGTAGGTGCGCCGACGACGGATATAGGAGGATTCTTAAAAACGTCCGCTCATTTCTGACGTCGATGCTGCCTGCGTGTTATGTCAGGCGCTGGCGTGGCGCTCAGGTCGCGGTCGGACGCGGCGATCGTGCGCATCGCGCGCCGGTGTCGGCGGCGCCGGTTTCGGTACGGCCTGGGTCATGGGCGTGCCACGGCTTGCGAGGCTGCGTAGCCGCGCGCAATCGGAGGACCCGTAGTCTCGTTTTCCCGGTTCTCGTTGCATCGATCGTCTCCTGCCTTCGTCCCGCCCGAGTCAGCAGCGTGATCCGGAAAAGAGAAAATTCCGGTGGCGCGGCGGTGAACGTTTCGTGACAGGTCTTCACGGGCCCGAAGGCCCGATAACCGTTAAGGCGACGTGGAGACGGATGCCGCGGCAGCGGGCATCCGTTCGATCAACTCCGTGGCGAGCTGCTCGTAGTTCTCGTCGAAATGGTGCGAGCCGGCTTTCTTGTACACCGTGACGAACGAAGGCAGCTTCGGATCGGTGCAGCCACTGTCGCTCGCATCTTCGGTTCCGTAATAGCAGGCCATCGGCGGCTTGCCGCCGAGCGCCAAAATCGGCGGGACGGCGTCGGTATGGACCACGGGATTGAGCCACTGCAGGAGGTTGTGCGTGTGCGTCGTCCACCAGCCCTGCTGCATGTAGCCCTCGAGCTCGATCTCGAAGTTCACGTCACGGCTGGCGGACAGCAGGACGAGCTGGCTGAGCTTCGCGCGGTTATCCGGGCGCAGCTTGCCGACGATGGTCGGCAGCACGTCGGCACCGAAGGAATAGCCGATCAGGAGCACGCGCTTCTTGTTCCACTGGGCGGTGTAGCGGTCCAGCAGGCGATCGAGGTCGTGGGCCGATTCATCGGGCGAGCGGTAGCGCCAGAAGTACTTGAAGGTGCTCACGCCGGCGACGGGGATGCCGCGTTGCGTGAACACCGCGCCCAGGCGTTGGTCGAGATCCCACCAGCCGCCATCACCGGAGTAGATGACGACGAGCAGGTCTTCCTCGCCGGCCGGCGCGGCCTTCAGTGCCGGCAGTTCGACGGTCGACACTTCCATCGAAGCGTGTGTCCACGGATGCCAGGCGAGCAGGCCGAGCACGACCGCCGCAACGAGGACGATCAGGATGTAACGCAGGACCTTCTTCATCGACGCACCACGCCGCCCAGGCCACCGGAAATCAGGCTGGCGACGTTCGCCAGTGCCAGCGGCAGGCCGATGCCTCCGCCGACGGCGATGTAGCGCGGCTCCCATTCGGGATCGAACTTGTCCTTGTAGCGATGCAGCCCGCGGAAGTTGTAGAAGCGTTCGCCGCGGCCGAACACCATGGCGCCGAAACGGCTCCACAGCGGCGCGGTGCGACGGTTCTGCAGACCCGATAGCGGAGCCATGCCGAGGTTGAACCAACGATAGCCTTCGGCCTTCGCCCAGACCATCAGTTCGATGAACAGGAAATCCATGATGCCGGAGGGTCCGTCGGGCAGGTGGCGCATCAGGTCGACGGAGGCTTCTTCCTTCGTCGCCGTCACGAAAACATTGGCGAAGGCGACAGGCTCATCGCCCTGCCATACCACCGCCATGGGCGTACGCGCGAGATAGCGCTCGTCGAACAGGCCGAGCGAGAAACGCTTCTCACGCACTTTCTTGTCGCGCATCCAGGCGTCCGAAATCAGCTTCAGGCGCGGCAGCAGCGCGGGAACGCCTTCGACGGGAACGATTTCCATGCGCAGACCGTCACGGGCGAGCTTGTTGACGGTGCCGCGCAGGGTCTTCTTCGACTTACCGTCGAGGTTGAAGGTTTCCAGGCGCACGCGCGCCTCCTCGCCGATCTTGAGCAGGCTCATGCCGACCTCGAGGTAGAGGTCGAGGTCCTCCGGACGGACCTGGTAGAACAGCGGCCAGCCGCCAGCGCGTTCGCATTCCTCGCGGAAGCGCCAGACCAGTTCACGGCGCGCATCTTCGTTCTCACCGACCGGGTCACCCATGGCCACCCAACTGCGGCCTTCGATGTCGTACATGATGAAGGCGCGGTCGTCCGGCGCGAACATCAGCATCTTGTCGCCGACCAGGGCGAGGTGGGCCTGGGCCGAGGAGAAATGTTTCAGCAGCGGCATGGCGCGCGCCAGGTCGGCGTCGCCCGGCAGCGCACGGCGGGTGCGTGCGGGACGGATGAGGTTGGCCAGGGCGAACAGCATGACCACTGCCGTGGCGCCCACCAGCGCGCGCAGCGCGCGCGGGGCGCCACCGTGGTGAAAGCTGAATTCCCACCAGAGGTTGTTGCTGTATTCGACATGCTTGAAGCTGAAGAACACCAGCCACGTGGCGCAACCGAGCACGGCGGCGATGGCCGCCATCCAGCCCACCGAGAAGCTGGCGCGAAACAGCGAGGCACGCCGGTAGAAGTGGCGATGTGCCGGGGCAAGGGCGAGTGCCAGCAGCGATAGCAGGGTCGCTTCCTCGTAGTCGATGCCCTTGAGCAGCGACAGGACGGCGCCGACGATCAGCAGCACGA
>NZ_JBFUJE010000057.1:0-14538 GCF_056401535.1 Luteibacter sp. P4_E6
GCGTGCTTCCGCCGCCCGGACCGCGGTCGATTTCCGCCTGGCCGAGTACGTGGTTGTTGAAGTATGCCGAGGTGGTGTGGTGCAGGTCGCTGGCGTCGCCGAAGGGGATGCCATCGAAGGTGATATTGAACTGGCCATCCTGGAATCCGCGGATGCTGATGCCTTCATTCTTGCCCAGACCCGGACCTTCCGGCGAGGTGACCGTCACGCTCGGGGCGTACTTGATGATGTCGTCAAAATTGGCATTGAAGCGCAGTCCGTCGCGGATGAATCGCTCGTCGATCACCGAGGTAGGCTGGGTAGCGTCGAGCGGCGCAGCGCTCGGTGCAAGGGTATCCACGGCATTGGCGTGAACGCTGATCGGTGCGAGCTTCTGCGCCTCGTCACGGGTGTCGATCGCGGGGAGTGCCGCTGCTGCCGGCGCCGGGCCGGCTCCGACGTTTCCCGGCACGATGGTCACCGTGGTCGGGGTGACGAAGCGGTACGTCATGCCGGTACCTGCCAGCAGCGCGGACAGCTGCTCGGCGGCCGGCACGCCGCCGGGAGCGGTGTGACTGCGCAAGCCGTCGGGAACCTCGGCGCCGTAGACGACCTGCCAGCCCGCTTCGTGCGCGAATCGATCGAGCGCCTGTGCCAGTGGCATGGCGTCGATGGGCTGCGTGGCCGCCAACGCCGCCGTGGGTACGAAGGGGGTGCCCGCGATAGCGAGGGCGATGCAAAGGGCGAGCGAATTGCGCATGGCGTCACATACCTTGGATGGAGGGTCACTGAGGACAGTCATCGCTGTCCGACCCCATCTAAGAGTCCCGCCGCGCGCCACCGGGTACCCGTCATTCGATGAATTTTTTCTTACAGTCGCCTGACGCCGTGCGCGGTGACAAAGCGAATGCGGTCTGCGTTCCTTTCCACATGCACCTGGGGCAGGCTGCCGATATAGGCGATAAAGGCATCGGGGTCGCGCGCATGGAACACGCCACTGATGCGTTTCTGTCCCAGCTCGGCGTCGTCCACGATCAGCGGGCGCGTTGAATAGGCGTTGAAACGACGGGCGACCTCGGCCACCGTCGCGTCATGAAAGCGGATCTCGTCGGGTAGCCATTGCGTTGCCGTTGCCACGTTTGCCGGACCGTGTCCGGCAAGATGGCCATCCCCGTCCACACGGGCCGTCTCGCCGCCGTGGAGGTCCACGATGCGATTCCGTGGCGTGGACGTACCCGTCAGGCGAGTACGGATCCGCGCGATCCACGGCGACGGCAGGTTCCACACGGATACCTGTCCACTGACGACCGTCACCTGCGCCGCGCCGTCGTTGCGCTGCACGTCGAACACGGTACCGATGTCGTCGATCTGCTGGCGACCCACGGTGACCTTCATGGGTCGGGCGGGATCCTTGCCGATATCGAACGAGGCGCTGCCGTGCAACAGCTCGATGTGGCGTGCATCCGCACCGAAGCTGACCACCATGGCGCTCTGTGGCGAGAGCTGGACGACCGTGTCGTCGTCGAGGGTGACTTCGCGGACATCGATGCCGGCGGCGTACCGGATACCCGGTTCGGCGGGCGAAGGCCATGCGGCGGTAAGGCCGCCTCCGAGCAGAAGGACGACTGCCGCCGCTGCCGCCCAGTTCACGGCACCCGCGCGACGCTGTCGCGGGCGGGGATCGCCGATGAATCGGCTCCTACCAGGAGCCTCTGCCGCCGCTTGCGGTAGGAGCCGATTCATCGGCGAAGGCTGCTCGCGAGCAACGCCCCGGCCCACACCTCCACGTAGCGCAACCACCGAGCTCTCACTCGCCGCAAGCGCGCGCAACTCCTCGACCGTCATCCCCTCCGCTGCCAGGGCGGCGCGCATATCCCCATGCATCTGCGCCATCGCCATGTACTCCGCCACGTGTTGCGGCGAGCGGCGTAGCCAGCCCATGAACTGCGCCTGCGTGCGCGCGTCCGGCGACTCCTGCATGTCGAGGTACCAGGTGGCCGCTTCCTCGGTGAGGCGCCGGTCATTCATAACGTGCCATCCCTTGCCGGCATGCAGCCAGTCCCTTGACGATGTACTTCTTCACCATGTTCGGCGAGATCGAAAGTTGTTCGCCGATCTCCCGATACGAGAGATCGTCGCGGTAGTGCATCACCAGCACGGCGCGGCACTTGGGGGACAGGCGGCCGATCAGCGTGGCCAGGCGCTGGCGACGCAGCGCGCGATCGACATCGGCCCCCGCGCGGCAAGGCGTGGCGAGGCGCTCGATCACCTCTTCGAGGCCCTCGCTGCTGATCGGAGCGCGCTGCTGCATCTGCGCGTGCTCCTTCACCAGGTTGGCGGCAACGGTGAACAGATAGGCTTCGGGATTTCGCACCGTGCCGGCACTCGCGTCGCCCGACCGGAGCAGCCGAAGGTAGACCTCCTGCACGAGGTCCTGCGCGTCCCAGCGATGCGAGACACGACGAAGAAAATAGTTGGCGAGGGTGGGACCCTTGTCGGCCAGCAGCCGCGCCCAGCTTTGCGGCGTCTCGGCAGACACGTYGGCTCCAGGGTGATGCCGACAGGCTAGGGACCGAATGTTTCAGCTTTACGTCAGGGCCGCCCGGGAGTCGGGCAGCCCTGACGGACAACCATGGCGGAAGGGATCAGCTACCGGCCGCGCACTTGTCGTTCTCGCACGCGAAGTCGATCTCCGCGCCCTTGCCGACGGTAAGGGTGATCTTGTTGCGCGTGTCCACCACCTTGCCGTCTTTCTCGAGGGTGACGGTATAGGTGCCCATGGGGATCGGCGCGATCTTGTAGCGGCCACTGTCGCTGATGGTCGCGTGGCGCTGCGCGCCGGTATCGCTCCTGGCGGTGACGACGCCACCGGCCGGACCCTGGCCGAACATGCTGGCCGTGGTGCCCTGGGCATGCGTGGGTACGGTGGCGGTGGCGAACAGGGTCACGGCGGCGCCCAGCAGGAACGTACGATAGCCGATGCTCTTCATGGAACTCCTTTCTTTCGGACGGTGGGTAGACCCTTGAGGTTTTATTTGAAACCGCGCGCGCAAGAAAGCGCGCCTGATGGCAAGACTATGTTGCCCTGGCGGAATCAATGGATGATCACGTCAATGACATGCAGCGTCAACGCCGGGCGGCGGCAATGTATGCCAGACTTCCGGCACTTGCCCGGCCCCGGTCGGGCGCGTTCGTGAACCTGCCTCGAGGAACGATACGTGAAGAAACTCATCAACGATCCCCTGCACGTCGTCAGCGAAATGATCGAGGGCCTCGTCCTCGCCGATGACCGACTCACCCGCATCGCTGGCGAAAACGTCGTGCTTCGTCGGGACTACGCACAGCATGCCGCCTCGGGGAAGGTGGCCCTCATTTCAGGCGGCGGCGCTGGTCACGAGCCGGCTCATGCGGGCTATATCGGCCAGGGCATGCTCACCGCGGCCGTGGTGGGTGAAGTCTTCACCTCGCCCAGCGTCGACGCCGTACTCGCGGCGATTCTCGCCGTCGCCGGCCCGGGCGGCGTCCTGCTCATCGTCAAGAATTACACCGGCGACCGGCTCAACTTTGGCCTGGCGGCCGAGCTCGCGCGCGCCACCGGCGTCACGGTCGACCTGGTCGTGGTCGCTGACGATGTCGCGCTGGATACCGGCGACGGCGCGGTCGGTGCTCGTGGTATCGCCGGCACGGTCCTCGTGCACAAGGTGGCAGGAGCCGCTGCGGAAGCCGGTCTTTCGCTGGCCGAGGTGAAGCAGGAGGCGCAGGCCGCGATCGATGCCGTCTTCACCATGGGCCTGGGGCTGGGCGCGTGTATCGTGCCTGCCGCCGGCACGCCGGGCTTCGAACTTTCCGATACCGAAGTGGAATACGGCCTCGGCATCCACGGCGAGCGAGGCGCCAAGCGCGGCCCGATCGCCAAGGCCGATGCGATGCTCGATACCTTGCTCGACCGGTTGCTGGAGCGCAGCAAGCTTCGGGCAAACGAACGTGTCGCGCTGCTCGTCAACAACCTCGGCGGCACGGCCGTGCAGGAACTGGGTATCGTCGCCCGTCACGCACTCAAGCGGCTGGCTGCGGCGAACATCGAGGTTGCCATGGTGCAGGTCGGCACCTTCCTGACAGCACTGGAGATGCCCGGCTGTTCGCTCAGCCTGATGCGGCTGGACGAACAACGTCGCGACCGCCTGCTTGCGCCCGCGACAGCGGGTGCCTGGAGCGCCCCGACCCATCCGGTGACTGAGGCCTCCAGCGTCGAGGCACGCACGGCCAAGCAGGCCGCATTGTCCGCGGGACCCGCCTGGAAGCAAGCCGGGCGTTCGGCGAGCTTCACGGCCGCGCTCCGTGCCATCACCGCTGCCTTGCAGAAGGCGGAGCACGAACTGACCGAACTGGATGCCGTCGTGGGCGATGGCGACATCGGCCTCAGTCTGGCGCGCGGTGCGCGAGGCATCGACGCGGCGGTTCCCGAACTCGACAAGGACCATCCGGCCGCGGCCTTGCAGGCGATTGCCTCGATCCTGCGTCGTGAACTGGGCGGCACCTCCGGTCCGCTGTATGCCGCCTTCATCGTGCGCGGTGCGAGCCATCTCGCCGAGCGCGACGAGGCGGATTCGCCGGAAGCCTGGGCCGCGGCCTTCCGCGCGGGCATCGACGGTGTGCAGACGTTGGGCGGCGGCAAGGCGGGGGATCGCACCATGCTCGACGCGCTGATCCCTGCCGCGGACGCGCTGGATGCCGCCATCGCACGTGGCGACGCCCCGCCGGCGATCTTGCAGGCGGCGATCGATGCGGCGCATGCCGGTGTCGAGGCAACCAAAAAGATGCGACCGCGACTGGGCCGTTCGTCCTATCTGGGCGAGCGCACGCTGGGCCACGCGGATCCCGGCGCCTTCGCCGTGGCGCTGTGGCTCGAGTCGATCGGCTCGGCTTCCTGAGGAGCGCCATCCATGACGTCCCAACCCGTCATCGTCCAGCCTACCGGCCAGGGGGAGTTCCAGGTGCGGGTGAGCGCACAGGGTCCTTCGTTCTTCGTCGATGAGCCGCTGGCCATGGGCGGCCTCGCCTCGGGGCCGACGCCGTACGACCTGCTGAGCGCCGCTCTGGGCGCCTGCACGGCGATGACGCTCGGCCTGTATGCGCGGCGCAAGGGTCTCGCCTTGACCGACGTGCAGGTGGCGGTCACGCATCGCCGTGATGCGATCACTGGTCGTGACACGTTTGAGCGAGCGCTCTATATCGAAGGCTCGCTCGACGAAGCGCAGGAAGCGCGCCTGCTCGCCATGGCGGATCGCTGCCCGGTGGGCAAGACATTGAGCGCCGGTGCGGACATCGTCACGCGTCTTGCGCCGAAGACCGAGCCGGTGACTCCCAACCGCCCCTGCGACCAGACGCATCCCGGTGCGATGGCGCAGGCGTGCGATGAAATGGACGCCTGAGGCGTCCTATCGGTCGCCTTCCTTGATCAACCGGGTGAGCAGGTCGATCTGGGCCTGCTGTTGGGCGAGGAGTTGCATGACCTGCTCGTTGCGAAGCGCATCCAGCTTCTCGTGCAAGGCCAGGATCTCCACCTCGGCCTTCAGGTTCACTTCGTAATCGTACGCGGCCATCTCGCGATCCTTCGCGGACTGGCGGTTCTGGCTCATCATGATGACCGGCGCCTGGAACGCGGCGAGCATGGACAGCATCAGGTTGAGGAAGATATAGGGGTACGGATCGACGGCAGTCCGGCCAAGCAGCAGGCTGTTCAAGATCACCCACGCGACCAGGATGGCCACGAAGATAATGATGAAGGTCCATGAGCCGCCGAACGCCGCGACCTTGTCGGCGAGCCGCTGACCATAGGTGCTCTTGGCGTCCAGGCGCTGGTTGATATCTTCGGTGACCGTCACCCGGCGGGTGGCCCGCTCGAGCACGCGCCTTGCGGTCTGGTTGAGCTTGGCGCCTTCCGTGCCGAACCAGCGTGCGGACGAGGTCAGGTAATCGAATGGCGGTAGGTGACTCATGAGCTTGCTCCGGGCGATAGGTGATGTCACGGCAATGCGCTGAAATTACCCTCCTGGCTCCGCAATGTCTTGTCTGTTGGCATGGGCTCGGACGAGAATGACCGCTTTACATCCTTCCGTGGAAAGGAGCCCTTCGTGGCTACCGTCGTTGCGCAACCCGTCGTCGCCACGCTTACGCGGTCGGCCATCTTCCTTGTCCTCAAGGTCAATCCCGGTAACAGCGCCGAAGAGGCAGTGCGCTCGCTCTGCGGCGATCTCGCCGGCCTGCTGCGGGCCGTGGGTTTTCGCGACCTCGACGGCCGGCTGACGTGCGTGATGGGTTTCGGCTCGGAGGCCTGGGATCGCCTTTTCGCCGGACCGCGCCCGGCCGAGCTCCACACGTTCAAGGAAATCAACGGCGTGCACCGCGCGGTATCGACGCCCGGCGACATCCTCCTGCACATCCGCGCGACGCGTGAGGACCTCTGTTTCGAGCTTGCCGCGCAGATCATGTCGCGCCTTGGCGACGCGGTCGCCACGCTCGACGAGGTGCACGGTTTCAAGTACTTCGACGACCGCGACCTGATCGGCTTCGTCGACGGCACGGAGAATCCGCAGGACGCCGATGCCATCGAGGCCGCGGTAATTGGTGACGAAGATGCCGCTTTCCTTGGCGGTAGCTACGTCATCGTGCAGAAGTACCTGCATGACCTGAAGCGCTGGAACGCCGTGCCTGTCGAGGCCCAGGAACGCATCATCGGCCGGCAGAAACAGACCAACATCGAACTGGACGACGCGGTGAAGCCGTCCTACGCGCACAACGTGCTCACCTCCATCGTGGAAGACGGCGTCGAGCTCGACATCGTGCGCGATAACATGCCGTTCGGCGAGGTAGGGAAGGGCGAGTTCGGCACCTATTTCATCGGCTACGCCCGTTCACCGGCGCGCACGGAACAGATGCTCACCAACATGTTCGTCGGCAAGCCACCCGGCAACTACGACCGGTTGCTCGACTTCAGCACGGCAGTGACCGGTAGCCTGTTCTTCGTGCCCTCGGCGACGTTCCTCGACGGCATCCCGGACGCACCGGCGGCACAGGCTAGCCGCCAGAACGATGCGAACGGACAAGACAGCACCCCACGCGCATCGGATGGTTCACTCGGTATCGGTTCGCTAAAGACGGAGAACACGCATGAATAACCTGTTTCGCGAACTCGCACCCATCAGCGGCGGTGCCTGGGAACAGATCGAAGACGAAGCCAAGCGCACGCTGAAGGAATACATGGCGGCACGGCGTATCGTCGATGTCGTCGGGCCGAAGGGCTACGACTATCCCGGCGTCGGTACGGGGCACACGCGCAGCATCGAGACACCGAACGACGGCATCCAGGCGCGGCAGCGCCAGGTGGCGGCAATGGTGGAGCTGCGTGTGCCGTTCGTCCTTTCGCGACAGGATCTGGACGATGTGGCGCGCGGCTCCAACGATCCGGATCTTCAGCCGCTGAAGGATGCCGCCAAGCAACTGGCCTTCGCGGAAGATCGCGCTGTTTTTGACGGTTACGCCGCGGCGGGCATCGCCGGCATCCGCAACACGACCAGCAACAAGGCGATCGCGCTGCCGGCCGACCTCACGGCGTATCCGGTAGCGGTCGCGCAGGCCCTGAACGAACTACGCCTTGCGGGCGTGAACGGTCCCTACAAGCTGGCCATCGGTGCCAAGGCGTATGCGGATCTCAACGGGGCAACCGACGAAGGCTACCCCGTGTTTCGTGAGCTGCACGCCATGCTCAATGGCGGCATCGTCTGGGCACCGGCGATCGAGGGTGGCGTACTCACCACGGCCCGCGGAGGCGACTTTGAGCTGCACCTGGGTCAGGACGTCTCGATCGGTTACGACTCGCACGACGCGAAGGACGTTCGCCTGTATCTGCAGGAGACTTTTACGTTCCTGTCGCTGACCACCGAAGCATCGGTAAGTCTCACCGCCTAGGCTTTCTGCAACGTGGCCATCAAGGCGAGCAACGCCTTGGCGGTCACGGTCGACGATCCCGGGTTCTGCCCGGTGATCAGGTGGCCGTCGGTGATGGTGAAGGGTTGCCAGTTGGCGACCTTCTCGAACTTGCCACCGAGACGGATCAGCTCGTCTTCGACCAGGAAGGGCACCACCTTGGTGAGTCCCACCTCTTCTTCCTCTTCGTTGGTGAATCCCGTCACCCGTTTGCCCTTGACGATCGGCTCGCCCTTGTACTTCACGTGGTGCAGGACACCGGGTGCATGGCAAACGGTGGCGACGGGTTTATCGGCGTTGTAGAAGGCTTCGATCAGGGCGATCGACGCAGGGTCTTCGGCGAGATCCCACATCGGGCCATGACCGCCGGGATAGAAGACGGTGTCGAAGTCTTTCGCTGCGACGCTGTCGAGCTTGACCGTATTGGCGAGCACCTTGAGCGCGGCGGGATCGGCTTTGAAGCGCGTTTGCGCGGGCGTCTGATTGGCCGGGTCGTCGCTTTTCGGATCGATGGGCGGCTGCCCACCCTTGGGCGAGGCCACGGTGACCGACACGCCAGCATCGGTGAACACGTAATAGGGCGCCGCGAATTCCTCGAGCCAGAAGCCGGTCTTGCGCCCCGTGTTTCCCAGGGTGTCGTGCGACGTGAGCACCATCAGAATCTTCATGGAATACCTCCACAGCGACCCCCCGCTCATCACTGTAACGCCCGGTTTTTCGCGCTGGCAATCATCCGCAGGTATAAGCCGGCTTCGCAAGCTCGTCACGTTCAAACCGGCGGGGGCGTCGCCAAGACGCACGGTTCGCCTATCGGGGACGCTCACAAGCGTGTTGGTAACGGGCAGGCAGATCCGATCTCAAACGGAGGGGTATTGTCATGGCGTCACACTTCATGCGGTCCACGCGTTTGCAATTCCTGACGGCAGCGGTGATTGCCGGAGCCGTCTGTACCGTCCTGCCAACACCCAGCCACGCCGCCGGTGCTCCACCCATGCAAGCGGCGGGGCAGGCCGAAGACACGTCGATCCGTCCCTTCCCGAAGATCCATTTTTCCGACGAAGCCCTCCAGGACCTGCATCGCCGCATAGCCGCTACCAGTTGGCCGAGCCCGGAGCTCGTGCCCGACGCGACGCAGGGCGTGCAGATCGCGACGTTGCGCAAGCTGGCCGACTACTGGCAGTCGGGTTACGACTGGCGAAAGGTCGAGGCACGGTTGAATGCGCTGCCGCAGTTCGTGACCACCATCGATGGCGTGGATATCCACTTCATCCACGTGAAATCGAAGAACAAGAACGCCTTGCCGATCATCATTACCCATGGCTGGCCGGGCTCCATCATCGAGCAGATGAAAGTCATCGATCCGTTGGCCAACCCGACGGCACACGGTGGCAAGGCATCGGATGCCTTCGATGTCGTGGTCCCGTCGCTGCCGGGCTATGGCTTCTCGGGTAAACCCACCGTCGTCGGCTGGGATCCGCAGCACATCGCGCGCGCCTGGACCATTCTGATGAAGCGGCTTGGCTACAAGCATTTCGTCGCCCAGGGCGGTGACTGGGGCGATGCCGTGACGGAGCAGATGGGTGTGCAGGCGCCACCGGAACTGCTCGCCATCCACACCAACATGCCGGCGACGGTGCCCGATGACATCGCGAAGGACCTCGCGGCCGGCGCTCCCGCACCGGCAGGGCTGGCGCCCGACGAAAAGAATGCCTATGACATGCTCGACTTCTTCTACAAGCATGGTCTTGGCTATGCGCAGGAGATGACCAATCGTCCACAGACGCTTTATGGACTCGAGGACTCGCCGGTCGGCCTGGCGGCCTGGATGCTCGACCACGATGCACGCAGCTATGCGCTGATCACCCGCGTCTTCGACGGCCAGGCCGAGGGGCTTTCCCGCGACGATATTCTCGACAACGTCACGCTCTACTGGCTGACGCATACCGCGGTGTCGTCGGCCCGACTCTACTGGGAGAACAAGCTGGCGTTCTTCGAGCCCAAGCACATCACCATTCCGGTGGCGGTGAGCGTGTTTCCCGACGAAATCTACGCGGCTCCGAAGAGCTGGGCAGTGAAGGCGTTTCCGAAGCTGATCCACTTCAACACGCTTCCGAAGGGTGGGCATTTCGCCGCGTGGGAGCAGCCGGACGAATTCGTCTCGGAAATCAGAGCCTCATTCAAGACCGTTCGCCCGAAGTAGTCGTGCAGAACCTGCGTGGCTGATATGGCTAAACGAAAAAGGTGATGGGCCGATAGCCCATCACCTTTTTCGTGGAATGAACGCACGAGGGCGATGCTCTTACCCCGCGGACGCCATCCTGACACTCTCACGCTCATCCACCCGCGCCTTCCACGCCACCAGCGCCGTCAACGACTCAGGCACCGGAATCTGCGCATAAGACGCAAACAACAATCCGCCAATCACGGTCGTATCCGCCATGGAGAAGTTCGCACCCGCAACGTAAGGCTGGGTCTTCAATACCTCGTTGAAGTACCGCATACCGGCCTCGGCCTTCTCGCGGTGCATCTGTCCCCAGCGATCACGGCCTTCCCACTCGGGGCTCTTGTACGGAAGAAGCCCTGCACCCAAGCCGTCAGTCGCGTAATGAAAGTAGATGCCGATGGCGTCGATCAGCTCCGACTCCGCGCGCTTCTGCATCATGTGGATGGTGGCCTTCTCCAGCGGCGTGACGCCGGTAAGGGTCGGATGGCCATCGAGGTTGTCCAGGTACTCGGTGATCGCCGTGCACTCGGAGATATAGGTGCCGTCGTCCAGCTCGAGCACGGGCACCGTGCCCGTCGGGTTGATGGCGAGGAAGGCGGGCTGCTTGTGCTCGGCGGCCGGGAGGTCGACTTTGACGAACTCGACCTTGTCGAACAGGCCCTTCTCGGCCAGGACGATACGGACGCGGAGCGGATTGGGGAAACCGGGGATGTCGTGGATCTTCATGAAAGTTACCTATCTAGTGATAGATAGACAGTGCGCCTTGCTTTTCGCGCTGTCAACCCCTATCAATCGATAGATAGTCTCTAGGACACCGCCATGAGTTCCCCAGACACCCGCCAGTCCATCCTCGCTGTTGCCCGGAAAATGGTGCAGTCGCGCGGTTACTCCGCCCTGAGCTTCCGTGATGTYGCGGCGTCGGTGGGCGTGAAGAGCGCGAGCGTGCACTACCACTTCCCGACCAAGGGGGCGTTGGGCTCCGAACTGGCCCGGGGCTATACGGACGAGATGGCGGCCTACCTTGCCGATGTGCTCGGGGAGACAGCGGACGCCGCGGCTTTCATGACGAAGTACGTCGGCGTGTTCCGCGCCGCGCTCGTGAACGAGAACCGCATGTGCATGTGTGGTGTCCTGGCGGCCGAGCGCGACGAACTTCCCGCCGAGGTGCAGGCGGAAGTGGAGCGCTTCGCCGAGGTCAACGTGGAGTGGCTGGGGAAAGCCCTCGAGCGAGACGAACCGCGTGTTCCGCTGGCACAAAGGCAGGCTAGGGCGCTGGCGATTTTTGCTGCGGTGGAAGGGGCGCAGTTGATTGCGCGCAGCCGGAGTGATGTTGCGGTTTACGACCAGGCCATCGGGGCGATGCGGACGGCTGGGTTGATTCCGTGAGGGCGGGGTCGATCAGAGGAACTGAGGTTAGGGCATGATGGCGCGGGGAAACATTTAGGGGAAGGGCATGGAACCGAATCCGTCAGGACTGTCGGAAGAGCGCGTAAGGCTTCGTCATCTCGACCGTTTGACCATGATGTCCGATGGCGTGTTTGCCATTGCACTGACGCTTTCCGCCGTGGAACTTCATCCCGAAATGGAAGCCGGGAAGACCCTGTTCCAGGTATGGGCCATGCCTTTGGCCGTCTATTTCATGAGCTTCCTGATCATCGCCGCCGTGTGGGTCGCCCACCGCCGCAACCTGGCGCACCTGCATTCGGTTGACGCGCCGACCACCTGGCTCAACCTTCTGCTGCTCAGCATGATCGGCTTGCTGCCCGTGGTTGTACGGTTCTTCCTCGTGAATATGGACACGACCTCGCGCGCCGGCATGGTCGCTTATGCGATGGTGTTGTCGGCGACGTATTTCGCCCTCGCGCTGACATGGGGGTATCCCGCGCTGATAGCGAATCACACGCCAAGCGTATCGCGTCGGCGTGCATGGGCATGGCTTGCCGAATACGTATTTGTCGCACTGCTATTCGCCGCGCTCGCGATTTACGCCATCGGCATGACGTGGCTCGCATGGCCCGTCGGCGTGGTGGCGGTATGCCTTCGCGTCACATCCTTACGATTGGGTCGCTCTGCGAGATCGTGCTGACTCACGTCGAGGCGTGAGCGCTACCGTTCTCACCACACGAAACTGGTGAGGATGGTATCGGCATCGATGGATCGGGTACGCAGCGCGAAGCGACGGCCTTGGGGCAGGGCGGGTGCCAGCGAGCGCGTGAGCATCAGTTCGAGTGTGCCGGCGCGAGCATCCAACGCCACGAGATCCACGGCGTCGAAGTCGAAATACGTCCCTACGGTGGCGAAGCTGCCCTTGAAGAAGCTCTCTTTCGCCGAAAAGGCGATGGTCAGCAGCATCTCGTAGGAGACATCGCCGGCAAGCGCATGCAGCAACGCTTGCTCGGTCAGCGTGAGCACGGTCCCCTCGACGGATTCGCGCGTCTCCGCCCCAATGCGCCGTTCGATATCGATCCCGATACCGTTAATGCCCGTGGAGGCGGTTGCAACAGCCGCCGCATACGGCCCTGCATGCGTAATGCTCCCCAGCATTCCCGTCGGCCAAACCGGCTGCCGCGATTCTCCCACCCCAATCTGCCCGTCCTGATGGCGATGCGCCCCCAAGACTCCAGCCACCGCATCCCTCGCAGCCAACCTCCCCATGAAAAACTCAGCCTGCCGTTTCTTCACACTCCGCCCGATGCTGTCGGACATATCGATGCGATGCTGTGCGAAGGCAGCGACATCGAACGCGTCAACCTCATAGGTGAGGAGAATCGCCGGCGGCACGCGCGCATCGGTCCAGCCCAGCTCGAAGGGACGGATGCCGATCACGCCCGACACTCGCCGTTCCGCGGAAAGCGGAAGGTGGGCTGAGGTCGCAGGGTTCGGGTCGACAGGGCTCATGGCGTAACGGGCTTCTCCTCCAGAAGCAGGCTCGTGCGCGGATTCGACAGGACTATACCAAGCTCGCGGAACCGCTCCAGGATCCGCCGGTTCAGTTCGCGCTGGACACCCCAGCGACCCTTGTCGGTGCAGCTGATCTGTCCGGCCAGGGTGAACATGCCCCCGTCTACCGCATCCACACCCCAAACCTCCATATCGGCAAGGATCTGCGGCGCAAAGGCAGGATCGGCAAGCAGGCTCGCGCCGATGGCCTTGAGCTCGTCGATCGCTCGTGTCACATCGGTTTCGTAAACGACGCTGACGCGCATGGCCGCGTTGCCCAGGCCGCGGTTGCTGTTGTTCACCGTCGTCACCGAACTGAAGGGAACGATATAGAGCGAACCATCGCCGCCGCGCAGGCGCACCGTGCGTATCGAAAGATATTCCACCGTGCCGGATACATCGCCGACCGTGACCGTGTCGCCGACCTGCATCGCGTTCTCCATCAGCAGGAAAATGCCCGTGATGAAGTCCTGCACCAGCTTCTGGGAGCCGAAGCCAAGCGCGACGCCGATGATGCTGGCGCCCGCCAGCAAGGGCGTGGTGTTGACGCCGATCTGGTTGAGTACGGTCAAGCCGACAATGAGGACGATGGCGATCAGCAGGCAGGTGCGGAGCATCGGTAACAGGGTGCGAAGGCGCGCGGCGCGCACGAAGTCGCCCGCGTCCTTCCAGCGCGAGAGTCGCCGATCGACACTCGCGTTGGCGGCCTCCCATACCAACACGGCGATGGTCGCGGCAACCAGGATGGTGATGAGTGCGGAGGCCAGGCTGCGTCCGATCGTTCCGCCGGAGAACCAGTCCAGTGCGTCCACACCCCAGGCCTGCAACAGGGCGATGATGGAACATACCGTCAGGATCGCGGTGACGACAGCGCGCACGAGCGGGTAGTAGCGCTGGGCGCGCATCCGGCCAGCGGCACGCTCTGCAACGCTGTCGCTGTCATTTTGGCCAGCAGGCTGGAACAGACGGCTCACGCCGCCGAGCACCAGGACCGCGACGATACGCGCGACCACCAGGACGGCCGCCGTGACGCCGACAAAGTGCAGTAGTTTGGGAAAGCCGTCTTCGACCCCGAGTGCCCACACGAACCATGCGCCAAGTACGACCACGGCCGCGACGACCGCCCATACCTCCGCCAGCCAATGCCTCACGGTAGCGAGCGTTCCCACCGCGTCCGGTGGGCCCGCGATAGCGGCCGCCACGGGCCGCCGGACCTTGAGGAGGAGGACGACGAAGAGAACGTGGATCACGAGCGACACGGCCTTGATCAAGGCGAGCCGCTGCTCGTCGGAGGCGCCCAGTTCCTGCAGGGCGTTGGCCAGCGCGAACCCGGCCGTGCCGACGATCAGGATGCTGCGTGACCAGACGAGAACGCTCCGCGCCGTGCGCTCGCCGACCCTGATGAGCCT